>JACQAG010000054.1 GCA_016195085.1 Pseudomonadota bacterium
CATCGACAGCGGCAGGTACTGCTCGAGGCGCTCATCGCCGCCGACCTCGCCCATGGGCATGACCTCGATGATGGTCATGTCGTGGCCCTCGCTTCCGCACCAGGCGAGCATCGAGGAGAGCTCCTCGTCATTGACGCCGCGGAGCGCTACCGCATTCACCTTGACCGCGAGCCCGGCCGCCTTCGCCGCCCTGATCCCGTCCAGCACCTGGTCGAGCTTGCCCCAGCGGGTGATTTCGGTGAATTTCGCCGGGTCGAGCGTGTCGACGGAGACGTTGACGCGCTTGACGCCGATGCTCCGGAGCTCGTCCGCGTAGCGCCGGAGCTGGCTGCCATTGGTGGTCAATGTCAGCTCCTCCAGCGCGCCGGTCTTGAGATGGCGGCCAAGGGCGCGGAACAGCGTCATGATGTCCCGGCGCACCAAGGGCTCGCCGCCGGTCAGCCGGAGCTTCTTGACGCCGAGTCCGACGAAGGCGCTGCACAGTCGGTCCAACTCCTCGAGGCTCAAAATGTCTTTCTTCGGCAGAAAGGTCATGTCTTCCGCCATGCAATAGACGCAACGGAAGTCGCAGCGGTCGGTGACCGACACGCGCAGGTAGCTGATATGTCGGCCGAAGGGATCGATCATTGGTCTGGTGCCCGAAAGTCCCATCTAATGTAGGCGCGCCGGGGCGAAATAACAGCCATGAATTCTACGAGGTATTTCGCCACCTTGCGGGGTATCGACGGGCCGGAGCATAGTCGAGGCCGATGGCGGAATTCTGGATCAAGCCGGACCCGAGCGACCAGCGGCTGACCCGCCGGGTCGTGGGCATGGACGAAGCCGGCCGGGCGGTTGAGACCTCGGTGCCGACCGAGCGGCCGCTGACGCTATTCCTCAACGGCCAGGAGATCGTCACCATGATGACGATCGGCGACTATCCCGAGTATCTGGCCCTGGGATATCTCATCAACCAGAACATGATCCAAGCCGATGAGCCGATCGCCGGCATCGACTATGACGATGAGACCGACAGCGTCGTGGTCCGCACCCGGCGCAAGACCGACTTCGAGCAGAAGCTGCGGAAGAAGACGCTGACCTCCGGCTGCGCCCAGGGCACGGTGTTCGGCGATCTCATGGAGAAATTCGAGACGATCGATCTCGCCAAAGACGCCGTGATCAAGACCTCGTGGATCTACGCGCTGGCGAAGAAAATAAACACCACGCCCAGCCTCTATCTGGAAGCCGGCGCCATCCATGGCTGCGTGTTGTGCGAGGCCGACCGGCCGCTCGTCTATATGGAGGATGTCGGCCGCCACAACGCCATCGACAAGATCGCCGGCTACATGGCGCGCCACCAGGTCCCGGCCACGGGCAAGCTCTTCTACACCACCGGACGGCTGACCTCCGAGATGGTGATCAAGACGGTGCAGATGGGCATCCCGATCCTGATCTCCCGCTCGGGCTGCACCGCCTGGGGCGTGGATCTCGCCAAGAAAGCGAACCTGACCTTGATCGGCCGCGCCAAGGGCAAGCGCTTCATCGCCTTTGCCGGCGAGGCCCGCATCCTCTACGACGCCGACCCGCGCCAGACCGTCGAAGAGGACGCGCGGCACAAACGCAAGGCCAGCGTCGCCGACGATGCGGCGTAGCCCGTCGTACCCCCTCTCCCATGGGGGGAGGGCAGGGGTGAGGGGAACCCGATGAGCATCTCGGCTGCGCGCAAGTTGCGCCGTAACATGACCGAAGCAGAGAGCAGGCTCTGGACTGCGCTTCGTCACCACCAATTGGACGGCTTCAAGTTCCGCCGACAGCACGCAATCGGTCCCTATGTGCTGGACTTCTACTGCGAACCCCTGAAGCTTGTGGTCGAAGTGGATGGCGGCCAGCATAATGATGCAATCGCACATGACGCGGCTCGCACCGCCTGGCTCGAAGCGCGTGGTTGCCGCGTGCTCCGCTTCTGGAACAATGAGGACCTCGGCAACCTTTCAGGCGTTCTGGCGACCATCCAATCGGCGTTGCCGGCTTCCCCTCACCCGCTCGCTCGCGCTCGCGACCTCTCCCCACGGGAGAGGTGACCGATGGTCGCCAAACCCCGCGACGTCGTCGGCGTGCTGCTCGCCGGCGGGCTGTCGCGTCGCATGGGCGGCGGCGATAAATGTCTAAGGGAGCTCGGCGGCGAGACCATCCTGGCCCGCATCCTCACGCGGGTGCGCCCTCAGGTCGGCCGGCTCGTGCTCAACGCCAATGGGGCGCCGGAGCGCTTCGCCGACTATGGCCTGCAGGTCGTGTCCGATGCGGTCTTGGGCTATGTCGGGCCGCTGGCCGGCGTGCTTACCGGCCTCGAATGGGCCTCGGTGCATGCGCCGGCCGCCGAATGGGTCGCCTCGTTTGCGACCGATGCGCCGTTCCTGCCCCTGGATCTGGTGCGCCGTCTGGCCGACGCGGTCGCCGACGACCAGGCCGATCTCGCCTGCGCCGCATCAAGCGGCCAGAGCCATCCGGTCTTCGGGCTGTGGCCGGTCAGGCTGCGTCACGACTTGCGGCGCGCGCTGACCCTGGAGGGTGTGCGCAAGGTCGACGACTGGACCGGCCGCTATCGCCTCGCCACGGTCGAATTCGCGACCGACCCCATCGACCCCTTCTTCAACGCCAACCGGCCGGAGGATCTGGCGGCGGCGGAGACGATGGTGGGGGAGACGCCCGGTTGATTTGATGACAGTTGCATCGCCCGCTCTTTGCGGGATTGATGTCTCCCCTCGAAATCGATGGGAGAGACTCTCGTGCTCAATCACTGGCTCGCTTTCGCCGCCGCCTCGGCGGTTCTCGTCGCCATTCCCGGGCCGACGGTGCTGATGGTCATCTCCTATGCCCTCGGCCATGGACGCAAGGCGACGGCGGCGACGGTGGCGGGGGTGAGTCTCGGGGATTTGACCGCGATCACCGCCTCGATGCTGGGGGTGGGCGCCGTGCTGGCGGCCTCGGCGGCGATCTTCACCGCGGTCAAGCTGGTGGGCGCCTTCTATCTTGTCTATATCGGGATCAAGCTCTGGCGGGCGCCGGTCGGCGACCAGCATCTGGCGGTGGTCGAGGAAGCGAAGCCCGATCGTATCTTCTGGCATGCCTATTGGGTGACCGCCCTCAATCCCAAGGGGGTGGTGTTCTTCGTCGCCTTCCTGCCGCAGTTCTTCGATGCGGCCGCGCCGATCCTGCCGCAGATGGTCTTGTTCGCGATCACCTTCGTCGTGATCGCCACGCTGAACTCGCTCCTCTACGCGCTGATGGCCTCCGCCGCGCGCCAGTCGATCCGCAAGCCGGCGGTGCAGCGACGAGTCAACCGCCTCGGCGGCTCCATGCTCATCGGCGCCGGCGTCTTCACCGCGGCCTGGCAGAAGGCGGGCGCGTGACGACCTTTGTCGCGCTTCTCCGCGGCATCAATGTCGGCGGCCGCAATCCTGTGGCCATGTCCGATCTGCGCCAGCTTGCGGCGGGGCTGGACCTCGAGGAGCCGCGCACGCTCCTGCAAAGCGGCAATCTCGTCTTTCGCAGCGAGGGACGGACGGCCGAGATCGCGCGTCGTCTGGAAGACGAGACGAAGAAGCGGCTCGCGCTCGCGACGACCTTCATCCTCCGCACCGCCAAGGAGTGGGCGACGATCATCGCCCGCAACCCGCTTGCGGACATGGCGGCCGGCGACCCTAGCCATCTCGTCGTCGTGTTTTTGCAGGAGGCTCCGACGGCGAAAGCCTGGAAGGCACTGGCGGCGGCGATCACCGGCCCGGAGATCCTCAGCGGCAGCGGGAAGGAAGCCTATATCGCCTATACCGCCGGGATCGGGCGCTCGCGGCTGACGATCGAGGCGATCGAATCCAAGCTCGGAACGCGTGGGACCGGCCGCAATTGGAACACAGTGCTCAAGCTCGCCACGCTGCTCGAGGATTGAATTGGCGTGAGGCTGAGATGAAGCGTGCGAGCCCCGAGTCGCTGGCGCGGATCGTGCCGTTCCTGGGTGAGCTCCGCCGTCGGCCTGGGCTGACCGAGAAAAAGCCCGGCATCTTCTACTGCCGCGGCAAGGCCTTCCAGCATCTCCACGAAGATGCGGCCGGGCTATTCGCAGATCTCCGCTTTGTCGAAGGATGGCGTCGATTTCCGGCGAACTCCGCTAAGGACTGGAAGGCACGTCTGGCCGCCGTCGATGGGGTGAACGGAGCGGCTCTGCGCTAATCGTTATTTATTCCAGTGCTTCTGTAGCAGGAGGGCGGCCAGGAACACCGCTGAGTTTGGTTGCTTGCGCACGGCCTGCCAATCAGTGATCGCCTGCTGTGCCTGATTAACCTTTTGGAGTACGTCCGCCCTGACGAACGGCTGGGATAAATCATAGTCAGCTCGATTGCGCTCTTGCTGCAAAGCGACGAAGGCGGTCGCCACAGACTGGAGCTCTTGTCTAATGGGCGACGTTACAATTTCCCGGGTGCCGGCCCCGAGCCCGGCAATATTGCCTTTTGCAAATTGCGCGCAGACATTCTTCATCTCCGAATGCGCAAACGCCCTTCGTACCTGTCCGCGCAGCGTGGCCGGTTCTCGCGGCGCAAGTATTTGCACGCCCTCATCGACCAGCAGGTGAAAAATTGCATAATACGCCGCGGATACGGCGCGCCGAAGGCTCGCTTGTTTGGGCTTCTTGCGTTCTCGAAAGGCGAGGTGGCGCGCTTGCTCAATTAGGTCAGTGTAAAGCGCCACCTCGCGGCCGCGTCACGCTGCCGCGCGAAATTGCACATAAGGCCACCGCTCGATGCCCTTCTTCGGCAATTTTGCAAGAAGGTCGGCGGTTACCTCCTGCGCGAGCTTGCTGAATTCGGAAACCTTCTTGGGCGAGGGGTTTAAATCGTCATCGATGATGAACAACACCCAGACGGCCGGATCACCGGTCGAATCGTCTCCGAACTGAAGCTCGAAACGTTTGACCCCCGCAGGAAGCTTAAGCTTGCTGACCAAGCTGTGGACCACCTTCGCTTCAGTCGCATACGCGGTCGTGACTGGCGATTTGGGCATGAAAAAGAACTTAGGTCGCCTCGGTGCTTTTGTCCACGGCACTACGTTGGCACTTTTGCCGCGCTACCCGCCGCAGCTGGGCGGCACCAGGCCGATCCGGGGCTGAAGCTGGCCGGCGGCGGTCTCGCATTCATCGCCATGGTCGGTGCAGTAGCTGGTGATGGCGTTGATGCCGGCGCCGGTGGCGTTGGCGAGACTGGTCGACATGTATTGCAGCGAGGTGAGCGCGCCCAAGCGCTTGAAGGCGTTCACCATGACCTCGCCCTGGCAGCGGGCACCCGGCGCCTCGCCGGGAATGACGACGATGAGCGGGTCGGGCTTCTTCACCTCGCCGCGCTTGCGCTCATCCTTCTTCTCCTCAGCCTGCACGGGCAGCGCCATCGGTGCCGCCATGGCAGTGAGCCAAAGGGCTGCCAGCAGGATGCTGAGCGGGCGGCAGAGGAAGGTCATGCGCTGCATGGGCGAGACGATACGTGATTCGCGGCACGGCGGGGGCAACAATCGCCTATTCGGCGGCGAGACGCACGGGCTCCACGCGGGCGGCGCAGAATTTCAGCTCGGGGATTTTTCCGAAGGGATCCAAGGCGGGGTTGGTCAGGAGATTGACGGCCGCCTCGGCGAAGCAGAAGGGGATGAAGATCACCCCTTCAGGCACTTCGGCGTCGGCACGGGCCCTGAGCTCGATGCGGCCGCGCCGCGTCTCCACGCTGACCGCCGCACCGGCGGCAAGGCCGAGGCGGTCGAGATCGGCCGGCGCCATATGGGCGATCGCCTCCGGCTCGATCGCATCCAAGGCAGTGGCGCGGCGGGTCATCGCCCCGGTGTGCCAATGCTCGAGCAGGCGTCCGGTGGTGAGCACCATGGGATAGGCGCTGTCCGGCACCTCGTCCGGCGGCAGGATCTGGCAGGGGACGAACTTGCCGCGGCCGCTCTTGGTGGGGAATCCCTCGCCGAAGATGACGTCGCGGCCGGGCACGTCCTCCGAGTCCACTGGATATGTCACCGCCCCCTCGCGCTCAAGCCGCTCCCAGGTGATGCCCTTCAGCGACGGCATCACCCGGCGCATCTCGGCGAACACGTCCTTGGGGTGGGTGTAGCGCCAGTCGAGGCCGAGGCGACGGGCGAGCTCCTGGATGGTCCACCAGTCGGGTTTGGCTTCCCCCGGCGGCTGGAGCGCCTGCCGGCCAAGCTGCACGCGCCGGTCTGTGTTGGTGAAGCTGCCGTCCTTCTCCGGGAAGGCGGTGGCCGGCAGCACCACGTCGGCGAACATCGCGGTCTCGGTCAGGAAGATCTCCTGCACCACCAGATGCTGGAGGTGCGCCAGGGCTTCGCGCACGTGGTTCAGGTCCGGATCGCTCATCGCCGGGTTCTCGCCCAGGATGTACATGCCCTTGATCTTGCCCGCATGCACCGCGTGCATGATCTCGACCACGGTCAGCCCGCGTTTGGGGTCGAGCTGCATGCCCCAGAGGCTCTCATACTCGGCCCGCCCCGCGGGATCCTCGACCGGGCGATAATCGGCATAGAACATGGGGATGAGCCCGGCATCCGACGCGCCCTGCACGTTGTTCTGGCCACGCAGCGGGTGCAAGCCGGTGCCGGGCCGTCCGACCTGTCCGCAGAGCAGCGCCAAGGCGATGAGCGCCCGGGCATTGTCGGTGCCGTGCACGTGCTGGCTGATGCCCATGCCCCAGAAGATCATCGCCCGCTCGGCCCGGGCGTAGACCCGCGCCACCTCGCGCAGGCTCTGAGCCTCGATCCCGCAGAGCGGCGCCATCTTCTCGGGCGAGAACGCCGCCGTCTGGCGCTCGAGCTCGGCGTAGCCCTCGGTGAAGCCCTCGATGTACTGCCGGTCGGTCAGCCCCTCGGTGATGATGGTGTGGATCAGCGCGTTCAAGAGCGCCACGTCCGAGCCCGGCCGGTTGCGCAACATGTAGGTGGCATGCCGCGAGAGCGCCTGGCCCCTGGGATCGGCGACGATGAGCGTGGCGCCGCCCTTGACCGCGTTCTTGATGAAGGTGGCGGCGACCGGGTGGTTGACCGTGGGATTGGCGCCGATGACGACGATGACGTCGGCGTTGGCGCATTCGGAGACCGGTGCGGTGACCGCCCCCGAGCCGATGGTCTCCATCAGGGCCGCCACCGAGGAGGCGTGGCAGAGCCGGGTGCAATGGTCGACATTGTTGGTGCCGAAGCCGGTGCGGACCAGCTTCTGGAAGAGGAACGCCTCTTCATTCGAGCCCTTGGCGGAGCCGAAGCCGGCGAGCGCATTGCCGCCATCGGTCTCGCGGATGCGCTTCAACCCCTGGGCGGCGGCGTCGAGCGCCTCGTCCCAGCCGGCTGGGCGGAAATGGGTCCAGGGATTGGCGGGATCGCAATCGAGCGACCGGTCCTTGGGCGCGTCCTGGCGCCGGATCATCGGCTGGGTCAGCCGGTGGCGGTGGTGGACATAGTCGAAGCCGTAGCGGCCCTTGACGCAGAGCCGGTTGTGGTTCGCCGGACCGTCGCGGCCGTCGACCGAAACGAGCTTGCCCTCCTTCATATTGAAAGTGAGCTGGCAGCCGACGCCGCAATAGGGACAAAGCGAGTCGACGGCCTTGTCCGGCGTCACCGCCTTGCGGCCGGCCATGTCGAGGAGCGAGGCCGGCATCAAGGCCCCGGTCGGACAGGCCTGCACGCATTCCCCGCAGCCCACGCAGGTCGACTGGCCCATGGGATCGTCGAAGTCGAAGACGATCTTCGAGTCATGGCCGCGATAAGCCATGCCGATGACGTCGTTCACCTGCACCTCGCGGCAGGCGCGCACGCAGAGCCCACATTGGATGCAGGCATCGAGATGAACCCCGATCGCCGGATGGCTGCGGTCCGGGGTCGGGGCGCCGCGGCCGGCAAAGCGGCTGGAGGCCACACCCATGCGCTCGGCCCATTGCCAGATGAGGGCATTGGGGTCATGGCTGTCGTTGCGCTGGGGCTGATCGGCCAGCAGCAGCTCCATGATCATCGCCCGCGCCTTCTTGGCGCGCTCCGAGCCGGTGGTGACGCGCATGCCGGCCTTGGGCTTGCGGATGCAGGAGGCGGCCAGCACGCGCTCGCCTGCGATCTCGACCATGCAGGCCCGGCAATTGCCGTCGGGGCGATAGCCCGGCGCCGGCTTGAAGCAGAGATGCGGGATCTCGGTTCCTTGCCGGTTCGCCACCTGCCAGATGGTCTCCTCGGGACTGGCCTCGACCTCGCGCCCGTCGAGCTGGAAGCGGATGAGTTCGCTCATGCGAAGTCCTCTGGAAAATAGCGGAGCGCTGTCAGCATCGGATTGGGTGCCGCCTGGCCCAAGCCGCAAATCGACGCATCCTGCATGGCGGTGCTGAGCTCGCTCAAGAGGGGGCGGTCCCATCGGGGCTGGCCCAAGAGGGCGGCCGCCTTCTCGGTGCCGACCCGGCAGGGCGTGCATTGGCCACAGCTCTCATGGGCGAAGAAGCGCATGAGGTTGTGGGCGGCCATGCGCACATCGTCCTGATCGGAGAGCACCACCACCGCGGCCGAGCCGATGAAGCAGCCATGGGGCTCGAGCGTGCCGAAGTCGAGGGGGAGATCGGCCATGCTCGCCGGCAGAATACCCCCCGAGGCGCCGCCCGGCAGATAGCCCTTGAAGCGATGGCCCGCAGCCATGCCGCCGCAGAAATCATCGATCAGACGACGGACGGTAATCCCCGCCGGGGCGATCTTGACGCCCGGTTGCTTGACCCGGCCGGAGACCGAGAAGGTGTGGAGCCCCTTGCGCCCGTTCTCGCCTTGGCCCACGAACCAGGCGGCGCCGCGCTCGACGATGTCGCGCACCCAATGGAGCGTCTCGACATTGTTGATGAGCGTCGGCCGGCCGAACAACCCGACCTCGGAGGGGTAGGGCGGTTTGTGCCGCGGCAGGCCGCGCTTGCCCTCGATGCTTTCCAGCATCGCCGACTCTTCACCGCAGATATAGGCGCCGGCGCCGCGCCTGAGCTCGATCTCCAGCCCTTGGCTGAGCCCGCTCTCGGCCAGCGCCTTCAGCTCCTCGCCGAGGAGTGCCCTGATGCCGGGATACTCGTCGCGGAGATAGACGTAGATCGACTTCGCCTCGATCGCCCAGGCGCCGATCAGCATGCCCTCCAGCATCCGGTGCGGGTCGGTCTCCAGGAAGTAGCGGTCCTTGAAGGTTCCGGGCTCGCCCTCATCGGCATTGATCGCCAAGAGCCGCGGAGCGGGCTGCTGGCGAACCAGGCGCCACTTCTGACCGGTCGGAAAGCCGGCACCGCCGAGGCCGCGCAATCCCGCCTGCTCCAAGACGGCGATGATCTCTTCGGGCTTGCGGCGCCCGGCTCGGCAGGCTTCGAGCAATTGGTACCCGCCATCCCGGCGGTAGCTCGCCAGGCGGCGATGGCTGATCGGCTGCGGCGTGGTTTCCCCCGCAACCAGGGCGGCGCGGATGCTGGCGGCATCGGCATGCGCGATCAATCTTTGGCCGACATGGACGGCGGGTGCCTTGTCGCAGGCGCCGATGCAAGGCGCCGGCACGACGCGAACGCCGGGGCCGACATCGGCGGCGAGCGCCGCCATGAGACGCTCGGCGCCGGCCAAGGCGCAGCTCAAGGAGTCGCAAACCCTGACCGTGACCGCAGCCGGAGCGGGCGCGCCGTCCTCGATCATATCGAAGTGGTGATAGAAGGTGGCGACCTCGTAGACCTCGGCCAGCGGCAGCTTGAGCTCATGGGCCAGTGCCGCCAGCAAGCCGGCCGGCAGCCCGCGATGGCGATCCTGAACGAGATGCAGATATTCGATCAGCAGATCGCGGCGGCGCGGGCCGGGACCCAACAGCGTGCGGATCTCGGCCAGCGCTTGGCCATCGACCTGCCGACCCTTCGGCTGCGGTCTCGCCTTGCCGCGGCCGGCGCCGTGGTGGCGCGGCTTCCCCCCGGCAACTTCGTTATCGGGCATTCCTTCTTTCCTCCGCGGGTTGCCGGGATTCTATTCCCGTCCCCGATGGCCGTGCCCCGTCCGGCAGCTCCCGAACCTGCTTACCTCGTCGCACCAAGCTCACGCCAATTTGCCCCTGTGATCGCCGCATCGGTCGGCGCCATCATTTTTGATCGTCATTTGGCCCGACCGGGTCGAGACTGATGATGTCGCTGTTGATCAGGCGCTTGCCTGCATGCTCGAAATTGACCGTTACCCGGTTGCCGATTGCGGACTGCACCTGTCCGATGCCCCAGTCGGGCTGCCCCGGGTGCCGCACCAATGTGCCGGGAGTGATCTGCTGGGACAAGCCTGTCGCTCGCGAAGCTAAGATTGCAGTATAGGAAATCTCCGCGGCGCGTTGAAGGCCGCCCAGCAAGAGGCTCCGAGAACCCGTGTCATCGAGTATTCATCTAGGGGAGCTGCTGATCTCGCGCATCTGCCATGACCTCGCCAGTCCGGTCGGCGCGGTCATGAGCGGTCTCGAGCTCATCGAGGAATTCGAAGGCGAAACCGCCGACGATGCGCTCAGGCTGATGGCCGATAGCGCGCGCATCGCTGCCCGGCGCATGGCCTTCTATCGGCTGGCCTTCGGCTTTGCCGGCAATGCCGCAAATCTGTCCCTGGCCGAGGCGCGCGCCCTGCTCATGGACTTTTTGGTCGGCGGGCGGGCCAGGCTGGACTGGCCGGAAGCCACCGACGTCGCCAATCATTGCCCCGAGGAAGGGGGCGTCAAGCTCCTGCTGATGCTTGTCTTCGTTGCGCTCGAAGCCTTGCCCCGCGGCGGCACGGTCGCCGTCGGGTTCGATCTGGCGGGGGGGATCGCCCGGATCCAGGCGCAGGGGCCCGGCGCTCGGATCGCGCCTGCGAACGAGGCGGCTCTCACCGGCGCCGAGGACATCCTCCAGCGCCTGGATGCGGGAACCGCGCCGTCCTACTACGCGGGTCGCCTGGCCCAGAGGCTCGGTGCGGGGCTCATGCTCGAGCCCGGCACCGATCGCCTCAGCCTATCGGCGCGGCTGCCCTAGGCGATCGCCGGTTCCTTGGCGGCGCCGCGAGCGCGCTTCGGCGGCTCTTCGGCCTGCGGGTCGCGGAGCACATAGCCCCGGCCCCAGACCGTCTCGATGTAGTTCTCGCCGTCGGTCGCCAGCATCAGCTTCTTGCGCAGCTTGCAGACGAAGACGTCGATGATCTTGTGCTCGGGCTCGTCCATGCCGCCGTAGAGATGATTGAGGAACATCTCCTTGGTGAGCGTGCTGCCCTTCCTGAGGGCCAAGAGCTCGAGGATGCTGTACTCCTTGCCGGTCAAGTGCACCGGCTTGCCGTCCGCTTCGACCAGGCGCTGGGCGATGTTGATGGTGAGCTTGCCGGTCCGGATGAGCGGGTCGGAATGGCCTTTGGAGCGCCGCACGATCGCCTGGATGCGGGCGATGAGCTCACGCCGATCGAAGGGCTTGGTCATGTAGTCGTCGGCACCGATGCCGAGGCCCTTGATCTTGTCGTCGGGTGCCGCCAATCCCGACAGGATCAGGATCGGCGTCTGGATCTTGGCGGCGCGCAGCCGGCGCAGCACCTCGTAGCCGTCGATGTCGGGAAGCATGAGATCGAGAAGGATGATGTCGTAGTCGTAGAGCTTCCCGATCTCCAGGCCGTCTTCGCCGAACTCGGAGATGTCGACGACGAAGCCGCTCGACTTCAGCATCAGCTCCAGGCTGCGTGCCGTCGCCGAATCGTCTTCCACCAAGAGAATGCGCATAAGCCACCCCTCCCACTGGCACACACAACCTAAAGATATTAACCGTTCCTGAAGGAATGGTTAACGACGTAGCAACAACCGCGGCCCGGGCGTGCGGAATGTGTCCTTTCCTGCTATGATACGCCTCCGCGGGGCAGGGGTTTCCCGATGCTGATCAATCCGTTGCGGCAGGCAGTGAAAGAGGTGGAGAAGCTGCCGGAATACCGCCTTTACGGCCGCGTTGCCTCGGTTTTAGGCATGATGGTGGAGGTGGGCGGGGTCGAGCGGCAGCTTTCCATCGGCGATCGCTGTCTCCTCATGGCCCGCGGCGGCCGCCGGGTCCCCTGCGAGGTGGTGGGGTTCCGGCAGAACCGGGCCTTGGTCATGCCCTTCGTCCCGCTCGAAGGGGTGGGTGTGGGCAGCCGCGCCGAGGTGGCGGAGTCGGAGCCGGTGGTGTTTCCCGATGAAGCCTGGCTCGGCCGCGTGGTCAACGCCATGGGCGAGCCGGTCGACGGCAAGGGCCCGCTGGTGAATGGCCGGCAGGGCTATCCGCTTCGCGCCCAGCCGCCGAAGGCGCATGAGCGCGCCAGGCTCGGCGGCAAGATCGATCTGGGCGTGCGCGGGCTCAACACCTTCCTCACCACCGTCATGGGCCAGCGCATGGGCATCTTCGCCGGCTCCGGCGTGGGCAAGTCGGTGCTGATGTCGATGATCGCCCGCTACACCTCGGCCGATGTCAACGTCATCGGGCTCGTCGGCGAGCGCGGACGCGAGGTGCAGGAGTTCATCCAGGACATTCTCGGTCCCGAAGGCCTGGCACGATCGGTCATCGTGGTCGCGACTTCGGACGAGTCGCCGCTGATGCGCCGGCAAGCTGCCTATCTCACGCTCGCCATCTCCGAATTTTTCCGCGACCTCGGCAAAGAGGTGCTCTGCCTCATCGACAGCATCACCCGCTTTGCCATGGCGCAGCGCGAGATCGGGCTCTCGGCGGGCGAGCCGCCCGCGAGCAAGGGCTATACGCCGACCGTGTTCGGCGAGCTGCCGCGCCTGTTGGAGCGCGCCGGGCCCGGCATCGGCAAGGGCAACATCACCGGACTCTTCGCCGTGCTGGTGGAAGGCGACGACCATAACGAGCCGATCGCCGACTCGGTGCGCGGCATCATCGACGGCCATATCGTGCTGGAACGGCATATTGCCGAGCGCGGCCGCTATCCGGCGATCAACATCATGAGGAGCATCAGCCGCGCCATGCCGGCCTGCAATACGCCGGAGGAGAACCGCCTGGTGGTCAAGGCGCGTTCGCTCCTCAGCCTTTATGAGGATATGGCCGAGCTCATCCGCCTCGGCGCCTATCGCCGCGGCAGCGACCCAAGAGTGGACGAAGCGATCGCCTATTACCCGGCGCTCGAGCGCTTCCTCGCCCAGGACAAGGATGAGCGCTGCGACCTGGAAACCGGCTATGCGCAGCTCGGCCAGATCCTGGACAATCCCCCCGTCGGCGATCAGGTCTAGCGCGGTAGACGGTGAAGAGCCTCTCCAGCCTCATACGCCTGGTCAAATGGCGCATCGACGAGAAGCGCCGGGAGCTCATGGACCGCGAGAGCGAAGCCGAGGCGCTTCGGTGGAAGCTGCAGCAGGGCGAGGAGGAGATCCGCGCCGAGCAGGCATGGGCCAAAACCACCTTCGAGGCGGGCCTGGGATACGGTGCCTATGCGCGGCGCGCCATCCAGCGGCGCGCCATGCTGACCCAGGCCTTGGCCGAGGCCGAGGCCAAAGTCGAGGTCGTCCGTGCCGAGCTCGCCGATCTCTTTTTGGAGCAGAAGCAATACGAGATCACCCAGGCAAACCGTGAAAGGCGCGAGCGCGAGCGCCTGGCCAAGATCGAGCAAGGCGAGCTGGACGAGATCGCGCTCAACCAGCACAAGGCCAAGAAGGTGGACGCCGCGGGCTAAATATTCGGATTCGATCGTCGTCGCGCAGGCGACGCGAAGAAACAGACCCTCACCCCAGCCCTCTCCCGCGATGCGGGAGAGGGAGAGAGAGGTGGCGGTCACCCCCTCTCCCGCTGGGGGTGGACTTTGGGAGGGGGTGGGGATCACCCCCTCCCCGACCCTCCCCGGGCGGGAGAGGGCTGGGGTGAGGGTCCTCACTGATCAACGCCGGTTCTCGCGGAAGCGCAGGATGACGCCGCAGGCATCCTCAGGAGCTACGCGGAGGAGATCGTCTTCCTCCTGGAAGCTCACGCCGTTCCTCTCGAGCAAGCCGCTGGTCTCGGCGAGCGCGGCGACGGCGAGAGTGATCGCCGACAGATAGGGCAGGGCCACGCCGGCGAGCGCCACGCGCCGTTGCTCGGCTTCGGCTTGGGTCATGAACTCGAGCCGCGCGCCGCCTCCGGCGTCGACCACGAGCCGGCCGTTCGCTTCACGAACCGCGGCGGCGCCGAACAGCGTCTCCTGCTGCCGCCGGACGAGGGTGATGTCGGCGACCACGGCGGTGAGCGCGGCGACGGCCAGGCTACCATTGGCGTGGCGCGTCCATTCGGGGCGGCGGATCAGCTCCGGCGTCAGATGCTGGCAAACGAGCGAGGCCATCAATCCCTCGGTCTGCCGCTGATCGAAGAACACCAGGCGGAAGCGGGGATGGACCTCGCCTTCGGCGAGCTCGAAGCGGCGGGTGAGCTCGCGGGGCGTCGTCGCGTCCAGCCCGCAGGCGCGGGCAAGACTGTAGGTTTCATCGGCCGAGCGCGGGACGAAGGCGACGCCCATCAGGCCTTCGCGCCGCTCGAGGAAGCCGTCGAGGCCATGCAGGTAGCGCTCGGCATCGACGATGCCGCGCAGCTCCAGATAGTCCCTCTGAAACATGATGCACCAATTGCCGGTGCCCCATTCCAGATGGCTGCCGCGGGGTGGAATGGTGAAGCCCAGGCGCTGGTAGAAGCCGCGCGCCGCCGCCATGTCGCGGACGGCGATGACGGGGTGATCGATGCCGATGATCCCGATGCTCATCCCTTGCCTCAGCCCCGCTTCTGCTGGGCCAACAGCTCGGGATTGCTCCAGCCGGGCTGGCGGTCCTCGACGACGACGCTGTGCTCGACCGCTTGCGGCATCCCCGCGCGCTTTCCGGCCCGGATCTCGATCATGGTCCAGCGCGGCACGATTTCGTTGTTGAGATCATCCAGCATGGCAAGGGTCATGGCTTCGAGGGACAGCCAGGGTTGCTGGGAGAGAAGGGCAAGATAGGTCTCGAGCGCGGCAGGCTGCAGGATGTCGCGGTCCGGCACATAGCAGAGGCGCACGCTCAAGTCGTTCTTGCCGACCGTGCCCAGATCCGCCTCCAGGCGCACGACATAGTCGACCTGGCCCGAGGGATTGGGCTCGCTCGCCAAGAGCCGACGACGTTCGCTGCGGGCTTCGGGAGTCGGCAAGGCTGGACCTCGGAGCCGCGCGTCAGGCCGAGATCTGGGCGGCGTGCCCGAAGAGGCGGGCGGAGTCGGGCTCGACGAAACGCGGCGTGGCTTGGAATGCGATCTGACCGGCGATGCCCGTGCCCTCGCAGGCCTTGGTGAAGATGGCATTGATCTCGCGCCGCATGTCCGCCGGCAGCGCGGCCTTGGTGCGAATAACGAGATCGAGCCGCTTGGCATGCACCAGCCCATCCAGCTGGAAGGCGCCGAGCCTGGTCAGGTCAAGATCGACCAGGAACCGGGTCGACGGCTCCTGCGCCTCCCTCTCGGTCTGCTCCTGGCCGCCATCCTTATGCACGTACAGGCGGAGCTGCCTGATCGCCTCGCCGTCGAACACCGGCACGAACAGGGCGCGCCAATCCCCGGAGCTGGTTTTTGCATCGCTCGCCTCCGCCATCTGCCGGAATTCCTGGCCGAGCTTGCTCAAGAGCCGGCCGCGACCGCTGCGCTCGAGCGCGCTCGTGCTCTGCTCGCCGAGCCACGCCCGCACGTCGCCGCCCTTGAGGGCTGCGATGAAGAAAGCGAGCCCACCGGCGAGCTGTTGACCCGGGCGGGCGATCACGTGCTCGCTCAGCGACTGGGCCAGCTGCGGGTTGATCGCCCGCAAGGCATCCAGCGCTTCGGCGAGGGCCGGCCATTCATGGGCGAGCTGGATCAAAGGGTCGGGCTTGACCGCGCCCGGCGCCGCGCCGCTCGTCGCCAGCTTCGGCGCCAGCGACAGCACCTCCATGCTGATTGGAGTGCCGACCGGTGGACTCATGCGCGTGACGAGAGTGAAAACACCATCCTCCGTGTCGACGACAGGCTCGCCCGCGAGCGTGGTGCCGGTGATCGAGCCGGTGAGGATCGGTGCGCCGGCTTGGGGGAGAACCGGCGGTCCCGAGCCGCCGAGGCTGAGCACGCGCACCAGGATGGCGCCACCGGGTCTGAGCGCCAGGACCGGATTGGCATGGGGACCGATTTCGGCCGGCGCGAGGTCTGCCGAGCCGTCGCTCGCGCCTGCTTGGGCCGGGGTGGCCGGTGCCGAGGTCTCGCTCGCCGCCGCGCCGGGCGGAGGTGCCGCGGTGCTTGCTGCGGCGTTGGCCGCTGCGCTCGCCTTCTGGGCGGCCGGCGATGCGGGGCCGGTGAGCGGAGTGGCTGGTGGAGTCGGCGACCGAGCCGCCGCATCTGCCGGTGGGCTCGCCGCGGCGACTGACGCTGGTGTTGCAGCCGCGGGGACGGGCGCTGGCGCCACCGAGGGGGGCGTCGACATCGAAGGAGGTGCGGCCGCTGCTTGCGGCGCCGCAGCCCCTCTGGCGGTGGCAGGCGCGGGTCCCGCCGTTGCCGGTGCGGCGCCGCGCGCGCCCCCAGCCGAGGCGAGGAGCCCGAGGGCGGAGAGCAGATTCTGCACGAGCCCGCTGCCCGGCGCGGCGCTGACACTGCCCGGTGAAGCGGCGGCCGCCACATAGGCCGGCTGGGCCGGCATGTTCGGCACCGGCTCGCCGGGCGCGGGCTCGTTGCCGGAAGTGCCCGCCGGTACCGCGGTCGCTGGATAGGGCGATTGCGGACGCGCCGGTGCGGGGCGGTTGGCCGGAGATTTCGGATCGCTCGGCGCTTCGACGGCCGCTTCGAGCAGCATCGTCGCCAAAGTCTGAGGGCTCACCAGCGTCGCCGGCCGGCGGGCGGCCGGGTCTGCTTGCGGATCGCTGGGCACGGCCAAGCGCGGCACGGGCAGGGGCTGCGGCAAGGTTGCCACGGGCGGGGGTGCCGTGTTGGGCGGAGATACGGTGTTGGATGCGGGCGGCGTGTTGGGCGGAGACGCCGCGCTCGGCAGAGGCGCCGTGTTGGGCAGCGGTGCCGGCGCGCCTGCCTCGGCGCTTTGACCTTGGCCCGGGCTGCGCTGCGCCAGCACTGCGGTAACGACGGTGCCGGGTGTGAGCACGATCGCCGGGTCAAGCGGCGCCGTCGGATTGCCGAGGTTGACCGCCGGCTCTGCAACCGGGCTTGCCGTGGCGCCGGGTCCGGCAGAGGCCGGCGCCCTGCCGTCGCTGACCGAGAGCAGAGCCACCTGCGGGACGGCGCCGGTGCTCTGCACTTGCAAGGCCACCTTGGCGCCGTCGGGGAGGGCGGTCGCCAGCGCGATCGGTCCGTGATCGGTCACCACGAGCGCGCGGCCCTGCTCATCGGTGCCGGCGACGGTGCCTTGGATGATGGCGCCGGCATTGACGCTCGCAAATTCCGGCGGCGGATTCTGCACCGGCAGCAGCGGCAGCGCCGGCTGCACCGCCGATACGGTCTGCGTCGGACTGGCCTGCGGAACGGCTGGAGCTAGCTGAGGTCCCGCAGCCGCCGTAGGCAGGATGGTGCTCACGGCCCGAGCCGGCTACCCGCCGACGAGGTTGCGCACGATCGCCTCGACGTCGGCGGCTGCATCGGAGCCGGGATGGCGCGTGAGCAGCGGTGTTTGATTGCGAATGCTTTCGACCACCTTCTTATCGCGTCTGACGATGCCGGCGAGCGGCGGCGCGATCTTGAGGAAGCCCTGGCAAGCCCGAAGCAGCGTCTGGTAGGTGCGTTGGCCTTCGGCGACGGAGCCCGCCATGTTGACGACGACGCGGATATCCACCTCGGGCTCGTCGGCATGGGTCACCTTGATGAACGCATAGGCGTCGGTGAGCGACGTCGGTTCTACCGTGGTTACCACCAGGCAGGTGCCGGCGCTCGCCGCCAGGAGCCGCACGGTGCGATCGAGACCGGCTCCGAGATCGAGGACGACGCTGTCATAGCTTGCGGCGAGCGCCACCAGCTCGGAGCGAAGCTGCGTCAGGCGCTGGCCGGGGAGGGTCGCCAGCGAGCCGTTGCCGGAGCGGCCGGCGATGATGTCGAAGCCGCCGTCGCCGTAGCGGGTGGTGGCCTGGGCGAGGGTGATGCGGCCGCCGATGACGCCGCCCAGATCCCGCTCCGGCATCAGGCCCAGCTGAATGTCGACATTCGCCAGGCCAAGATCTCCGTCGAACAGGAGAGCCTTGCGGCCATGGCGGGCGAAGGCATGGGCGAGCGTGATGGCAAACCAGGTCTTGCCGACACCGCCCTTGCCGGAGGCGACAGCGATGGCGTTGCGCGCTTTGGGCAACGGCGAGGCTCCAGCGGCGGAATGGACGGTCGTCATGACGCGGCCCTATTGCGGTAGACCTGCTCTTCCTCCGCGCTCAAATCGGGAAGCAAGAGTCGTGCCAAAGACACGGGATTCAAAGCCTTAAGCCCTTCGGCGACCGACGCGGTGATGCTGACATCGGCGAATTTGAGGCGGCTGCCATCGACCGCGACCAAGAGGCTCGCGAGCCGCCGCGCCAGGTCGATGCGGGTTGCAACCAGGCTCTTGGCGCCGACGGCGGCGAAGGCGCGGGCGATGTCGGCTGCTTCCAAAGGATCCCCCCCGGCGGCGAGGACAAGCGCAGTCTCGGCCTTCGCGGCCTCCACCAGCTTCGCAAGCGCGCGCATCTCGTCCTCCAGATAGGGATTGCGACCGGCGGTGTCGATGATCGTCACGCCATTGCGCCCGCAGGCCGCGAGCGCGTCCTGCAGACGCTGCGGCGATTCCGCGGTCATGACGTCGATCTTGAGGACGCGGGCGAAGACCTCGAGCTGCTCGTAGCCGCCGGCACGCTCGAGATCGGTGGTGATCAGATTGACCTCGCGCTTGCGCATGACCGCGCGGGCGGCGAGCTTGGCAACGGTCAGCGTCTTGCCCACCCCGGGGGGGCCGATCAGCATGATCGGCTGGCGCTGGCGGCCGTCGGGAAGCGGATGAAAGCTGAAGGTCCCGTCGAGCGCGCCGGCCAAGGCCAGGATCGGATCGTCGACGCCGAGCGTGGTGGCCGCGCGCAACAGCCGCTCCGCCAAATTCGCCGGCACCCCATGCCGGTCGAGCGCATCGCTCAGCACCTCGATGGTGTCTTCGCGTCGGGCCGGACGCTGCCCCGGCCGACCGTCGGAGTTTCGTCCTTTACCCGGCGCCGCGGCG
Organism: Pseudomonadota bacterium; assembly: GCA_016195085.1. NCBI lineage: Bacteria > Pseudomonadati > Pseudomonadota > Pseudomonadota bacterium. Next base: position 19,225 of record JACQAG010000054.1, read on the forward strand.
CCGTCGACTTCCGCCTCGTAGCCCTCGAGCGCAGCGGTCACCCGCACGCCCTGGCCCCCTTCGCCCCGCTGGGTCGAGACGATGATCGCCTCCTCGCCCAAATGCTCGCGCACCAGCCGCATGGCATCGGACATGGTCGAAGCATTGAAGGTCTTGAGGCGCATGGCGTTCGGGTGGGGCTGTCTCTAAATCTGGCCGAGCGTCTTGATCTTGGCTTTGGGGTGGATCTCGTTCTGCGACATCACCACTGTCGCCGGCCGGAACCGCTCGATGATCGAGCGCACATAGGGCCGGATCACCGGGCTGGTGAGCAGCGCCGGTACCTCGCCCATCATGGCAAAGCGCTCGAAGGTCTGGCGCACGGCGGTGATGAACTCCTGCAGCTTCGAGGGCGCCATGGAGAGCTGGCGATCGTCGCCGCTGCCGACCAGCGACTCGGCGAATGCCTGCTCCCATTCCGGCGCGAGGGTGATGAGCGGAATGTATCCCTGGTCGGCGGCATTGGCGTCGCTGATCTGGCGGGCGAGCCGGGTGCGCACATGCTCGGTGATCTGGCCGATGTTGCGGGTGAAGCCTGCCGCCTCCGAGATGCCTTCGAGGATAGTCGGCAGATCGCGAATGGAGACGCGCTCGGATAGCAGGTTTTGCAAGACCCGCTGCAGGCCGCCGACCGAGATCTGGCTCGGGACGACGTCGGCGACGAGCTTCTGGTGGGTCTGGTTGGTCTCGTCCAGCAGCTTCTGGGCTTCGCTGAAGGACAGCAGATCGGGCATGTTGTCCTTCACCACCTCGGTCAGATGCGTCGTGATCACCGTCGGCGGATCGACGACCGTATAGCCGCGGAACATCGCCTCTTCGCGATTGGATTGCGGCACCCAGACCGCCGGCAGGCCGAAGGTGGGCTCGGTCGTCTCCTCGCCGGCGAGATTGATCTTGCCGCCGCGGGGATCCATGACCAGCAGCATCCCGGGTCGCAGATCGCCGCGCCCGGCCTCGACTTCTTTTACTCTCAGCACATAGCTGTTGGCCGGAAGCTGCAAATTGTCCTGGATGCGCACCGAGGGCATGATGAAGCCCATCTCGGAGGCGAGCTGGCGGCGGAGCGCCTTGATCTGGTCCGTCAGCCGGCCGCCCTCCGCATTGCGCACGAGCGGCAGCAGGCCGTAGCCCAGCTCGAGGCGAATGAGATCGATGGCAAGCGCGGTCGAGATCGGCTCTTCGGCCACCGGCGCCGGCTTCATCGCTTCGGCCTGGCGCTCCTGCTCGCGCACCTGGCGGCGCTGCATCTGCGCATAGGCGACGTAGCCCATGAACGCAGCCAGCGCCAGGAACGGAACCTTCGGGATGCCGGGGAGCATGGCCAAGACCACCAGAAGGCCGCCGCTCATCGCCAGCGCCTTCGGGTAGGCGGCGAGCTGGCCGAGGAGCGCCCTGTCCGTGGCCCCTGAGAGGCCGGCCTTCGTTGCCAGGATGCCGGCGCCGACCGAGACGACGAGGGCCGGGATCTGCGAGACCAGCCCGTCGCCGATGGTCAGCACCGTGTAGTTGTTGAGGGCTTGGCTGAGGGAGAGCCCGTGCTGGAAGGTGCCGATCAGCAATCCGCCGAGGATGTTGATGAAGGTGATGAGCACGCCGGCAACCGCGTCGCCGCGCACGAATTTCGAGGCGCCGTCCATGGCGCCGTAGAAGGTGCTCTCGTCCTCGAGCTCCTTGCGCCGCCGCCGCGCCTCGCGCTCCTCGATCAGCCCCGCCGAGAGATCGGAGTCGATCGCCATCTGCTTGCCCGGCATGCCGTCGAGGGCAAAGCGGGCGGCGACTTCGGCGATGCGCCCCGAGCCCTTGGTGATGACGATGAAGTTGATGATGATCAGGATGCTGAAGACGACCACGCCGATGATGAAATTGCCGCCCATCATGAACTTGCCGAAGGCCTCGATGACGTGCCCGGCGGCGCCGGTGCCCGAATGGCCGTTCTCCAGGATGAGGCGGGTGGCGGCGATGTTGAGCGCCAGGCGCAAGAGCGTCGTGACCAGGAGGATGGTCGGGAAGGCGCTGAGATCGAGCGGCTTCTGGATGAACATGACGGTCATCAGGATCAGGAACGCCACGGTGATCGAGATGCCGAGACTGATGTCCAAGAGCCAAGTCGGCATCGGCACCAGGAGCACGCCCATGATCGCCATGACGCCGAAGGCAAGCCCGAGATCCGAGTTGCCCTTGGTTAGGCCCTGAAGCTGCTGCCAGAATCCACCGAGATTGACCTCGGCCTGAGGTTGCGGCTGCTCGTTGGCGGTTTCGGCCATGACCGGCTTCTACCGGCTCAGCTCGTCAAGCTCGCGCGCTCGCCCTCGCCCGGCATCGGCACCGGCACGCCCTCCTGGGTGTATTGCTTCAGCTTGTTGCGGAGCGTGCGGATGGAGATGCCGAGAATATTGGCGGCGTGCGTACGGTTGCCAAGGCAATGCTGGAGCGTGTCGATTATGAGGTCGCGCTCGACGTCGGCCACGGTGCGGCCAACGAGCTGGGTGCGCTCGCCGGTGGCACGGGAGGAGGCGGCCTTGGCCGCCGCCGGCACCACGCCGCCATCGCCGCTTTGCTCGCCGGTGAGCATGATGTTCTCGACCTCGATCGCCGAGCCTTGGGCCAGGAGCACGGCGCGGTGCATGGTGTTTTCCAGCTCGCGCACATTGCCCTTCCAATGGTGGGCCTGCAGGCGCTCGAGTGCGCCGGGCGACAGCGACTTATCCGGCAGGCCGTTGGCGGCGGCATACTTTTTGGAGAAATACTCCGCCAGCGCGTGAATGTCCGCCGGCCGCTCGCGCAGGCCGGGCATGCGCAGATTGAACACGTTCAGCCGGAAATACAGATCCTCGCGGAACTCGCCCTTCTTGACCGACTCATCGAGATCGCGGTTCGAGGTGGCCAGCAGGCGGATGTTCACCTTGACCGGCTGATTGCCGCCGACACGGTCGATCTCGCGTTCCTGCACGGCGCGCAAGAGCTTCGCCTGCAGGCGCGGATGCATCTCGCTGATCTCGTCCAGGAGCAGCGTGCCGCCATTGGCCTCCTCGAACTTGCCGACACGTCGGGCGATGGCGCCCGTGAACGAGCCCTTCTCGTGCCCGAACAGCTCGCTTTCCAGCAGGTTCTCCGGAATGGCGGCGCAATTGACCGAGACGAACTTCTCGTTCGACCGCCGGCTCTTGGCGTGGAGATAGCGGGCCATCACCTCCTTGCCGGTACCGGATTCTCCGGTGATGAGCACGCTCGCGTCCGACGGCGCGATCTGATCGGCGAGCCTGATGACGCTCGCCATCGCCGGGTCGCGGTAGACGAGCCGCGTGCTGTCCTCCGCGACCGCCTCCAGGACCGCGGCGATCAGCTCGGCATTGGGCGGCAGGGGAATGTATTCCTTGGCGCCGGCCTTGATCGCCTGCACCGCCGCATTGGCATCGGTGCCGATGCCGCAGGCCACCACCGGCACGTTGATCCGCTCGTTCTTCAGGCTGCTGACGAGCATCGCCACGTCGAGCTTGACGTCGATCATCACCAGATCGGCGCCTTGGCCGGAGCGCAGAGCGGTCATCGCCGCTGGGATCGCCTGCACATGGGCAACCTTGGCGCCGCGCTCGTGCGCGATCTTGCCGGCGGTGGTTATATGGCCGTCGAGCGAGCCGACGATGAGTAGCCGCATGAGACGTCTCCGATCGAGCGAGTTCCGCTCTTCAGTCGAAATTCCTGAGCCGCTTGTCGGGCGGCAGCAAGGTGTTGAGCAGCATTTCCAGCCGCCGAGGATTCTCTTGCCGCCCGATGGAAGCGGCGGCGGTCAGGTAGATCGTGTTGACGAGGGCCTCCTCGCCCGAATTGCGGTCGAGCTTGGCCGCCAGCGGCGCAAACAGCATGTTGCCGAGGACCGCACCGTAGAACGTGGTGAGCAACGCCACCGCCATGCCCGGACCGATCGCCGCCGGATTGTCCAAATGGGCCAGCATCTGCACGAGCCCGACCAGCGTACCGATGAGGCCCATGGCCGGCGCCACTTCGGCCGCCCGACGGAGCACGCTGGCGCTTCTCTGATGCCGCGACATGATGGCGACCAGCTCCTGGTGCATGACGTGCTCGACCTCCTCCGGCGAGGCGCCGTCGACGACCATGGAGAGGGCTCGCCGGAGAAAGGGAAGAGCGCCGAGGAGGCCGAGCTGCCGCTCCAGCACCAGCACACCCTGGTTGCGGGCTAGCTGCGCCAGCTCAAGCACGTGCTCGGCGGCCTGGCGCGGGTCCCGGCTGGCGCGAACCAGCGCCAGCGCCACCGCCTTCTGCGTGCGGGCGATGTCGCTAAGCGAGAAGCACACCGTCGTCACCGCGAAGGTGCCGCCGAAGACGATGAGCGCCGCCGGCAAGTCGATGAAGGCGGAGGGCGAGCCGCCCAGCGCCATGGCCGCAAACATCAGACCAAAACCGGCGGTCAAGCCGAGAAAGGTGGCGAGATCGACCTGCCGGCGCGGCGGTGCGGCGGAGCGCTCGCTGGGCGCGATGTCGGTCAATTTGATCCTGGTGGCCGGATGGGTCATGGCAAGCGAGCTCTACGACCTCTCCGACTTGATGATTTCCGTCATGGTCACGCCGAGGCGCTCGTCCACGATCACCACCTCGCCGCGAGCGACGAGGCGATTGTTGACGTAGATGTCGATCGCCTCGCCGACCTTGCGGTCGAGCTCGACCACGGCGCCGCGGCCGAGCTTCAAGAGGTTGCTCACCTGCATCGTGGCCTTGCCCAAGACCGCGGAGACCTGCACGGGAATGTCGTAGACCGCCTCGAGATCGCGTGCCGATTGCGGGCCGCGCCCCGCATCGATCGCTTCGTCCTCTTCCTCCGCTTGCGCGGCTTGTGCGCCGGCCTCGAGCTCGTTCAGCTCCAGATTTTCGTCCTTACCCATGCTGCGTTCTCCTCATGCGAGCCGCTCTCGCGCGGCGGACGCCGACTCGTGTCATGCGCTGGCGGCAGCGGCGGAAGCGGGCAGGGCAGGGGCGGCGCCCTCCTCGGCGTCCGGTGAACGATCGAGCGCGCGGGCGACGATACGATCGATCTCGCGCCACTGCTCCTCGTTCAGGCGCTCGGCCGCCCCCGACGACCACTCCAACCGACAATCGCTGTCGCCCAGCGACTCCTCGCCGAACAGCACGAGTTGCCCCTCGAAGCTGCAGGCCTTGCCGGCGGCCTCGATCTGCGGGCGGAGCGGTTCGACCAGCTCGCTCGATACCCGGATGACGATGCGCGGCTCGTCGATCAAGGTCTCGATCACCTGGCGAACCAGGCTCTGGATCTCCTCGGAGCCGTGGCGGCGGACATGGGCGGGAATGACCTTGCGTGCGATCGCGTGGGTAACCTCGAGCGCATTCTGCATGGTCTCGTGGATCGCCTGGCTCTGGTCGCGGCCGAGCTCGGCCAGGGCCCGGCTCACCTGGTCCATGGCATCGGCGAGACGGCGCTCGAGCGAGGCCTGAGCCTCGACCAGGCCGGTATTGCGGCCTTCGTTGAAGCCCGCCTGGCGCGCCGCCTGCAGCTCCTCTTCGGAAAATGTCGGCGGCGGCGGCGCGGCGTTGGCTTCGGCTTCCTGGGCGGCGCGCTCCTCCTCCTCGCGCAGCCGATGAGCGCGCTCGACCGGCGTCTCCTCATCGAAGGAGTTCTCGAAAAGATACGGGCGGATCGTTGCCGGCACTGGGCATTCCCCGGGGTTAGTAGACCAACTCGTCGCCGCCCTTATTGTCGGACAGCACGATCTCGCCGCGCGAGGCCAGGTCCTTGGCGAGGTTGACCATGTACATCTGCGCCTCGTCCACCTCCTTCAAGCGGATCGGGCCCATGGAGGCCATGTCCTCGCGCAGGAGCTTGCCGGCGCGCTCGGACATGTTGGAGAAGAACATGTCGCGGAGCTGCTCGGAGGCGCCCTTCAGCGCGATCGCCAGCTTGCTCTTCTCCACCGTGCGCAGCAGCGTCTGCACGCCGCCCGGATCCAGGCGGGACAGGTCCTCGAAAGTGAACATCAGCGCGCGGATCTTCTCGGCGGAGTCCTTGTTGCGCTCTTCGAGCGCGGCGATGAAGCGCGACTCGGTGGCGCGGTCGAGGCTGTTGAAGATCTCCGCCATCATCTCATGGGCATCGCGCCTGGTGGTGCGCGCGAGGTTGCTCATGAACTCGGTGCGCAAGGTGCGCTCCACGTCGGAGAGCACATCCTTCTGCACCGCCTCCATGCGCAGCATGCGCATCACCACTTCCATGGCGAAGTTCTCGGGCAGCATGCTCAAGACCTTGGCTGCGTGCTCGCCCTTGACCTTGGACAAGACCACGCCGACGGTCTGCGGATATTCGTTCTTGAGGTAGTTGGCGAGCACCACCTCGTTTACGTTGCCGAGCTTGTCCCACATGGTCCGGCCGGCGGGACCGCGGATCTCGTCCATGATCCCCGAGACCCGGTCGCCGTCCATGACCTTCATCAACAGGCGCTCGGTCGAATCGAAGGTGCCGACCAAGGAGCCGGTGGAGGAGATCTGCTCGGCGAACTCCACGAACAGCCGCTCGACCACGTTCGAGGAGACCGTGCCGAGATTGGCCATGACCTGGGAGATCTCCTTGATCTCGTCGTCGCTCATCAGCGCAAAGAGCTTGGAAGCGTGCTCCTCGCCCAAGCTCATGAGCAGCATCGCCGCCTTCTCTGGACCACTGAGCGCCCGATAATCCTCGCGAACGCGCATCACCCTGCTCCCCTTACCGCAAGCCCACCCGAAAAGGGCCTGCGGCCATCACCTGCTCAGGTGGCTTCCTGATACATCCAGTTGCGGACGATGGCGACGGCTTCCTCCGGGTGCTTGTCGACGATCTCGCCGATCTTCTTCAAGGACGACGCGCGGACCCGACCCTCGACGCGGTTGATGTCGATCATCGCGTCGAGCAGATCTTCCGGCTCCTCTTCCGGGGGCGCCAGCGCCGCGGCGGTGTCGAGCGGGCCGGCGAGTGCGGCCATGCCGGCACCCGGCGGGCCGGCGACGGCTTCCGGTCCTAGGGCCGCGCCGGCTGCCGGCAACGCCTCGAACAGCCTGGTCAGGACCGGGCGGACCACCAGCAGGATCACCAGCAGGCCGACCACGCCCAAGACGATGATCTCGGCCAGCTGCAGGAACTCGCGCTTGGAGATGCCGAAGAGCGTGGTCGCGGTATCGGCGACCTCTTCGATCTGGGCGAAGGGCAGGTTGGCGAGCTCGACCTGGTCGCCGCGATTCGCATCGAAGCCGATTGCAGACTTCACCAGGGCCTCGAGCTGCTGCATCTCATCCTTGTTGCGGGCGGCGTAGGTCTTGTCCGGTCCGGAGTAGATGCCGTCGACCAGAACCGCGACCGACAGGCGCTTGACCGCGCCGCCCTCGCGCACCGTGTTGCGGACGATGCGGCTCACCTCGTAGTTGACGGTCTCCTCGTTGCGGCCCGAGCGCGAGCCGGTGCTCCCGCCGCCGACATTGACGCCGGTCTGGCCTTCCGGGAGGTTGTTCTGCACGGTGACCGCCTGATTGGGCTGGCCTTCGGTCGAATTTGAGGTCTCCTCGACGGTCTGGGTCGAGCGCACGACCTGGCCATTGGGATCGAAGCTCTCGGCGTTCTCGGTCACCCGATCGAAATTCACCTCGGCGGAGACCTCGGCGCGGACCTTGCCGAAGCCGACCGAGCGCTCGAGCAACGCCTCGACCTGGCTACGAATGCGACCCTCGTAGGCGATGCGCATTTCTTCGGCATTGGTGACGGCCAGGCTCTGCACGTTGACCTCGCCGCCCCGGGCGAGGAGATTGCCCCGATCGTCGACGATCGAGATGCGCGACGGCTTGAGATCGGGGACGGCAGCGGCAACCAGCTGCTGGACCGCCTGCACCTGCGGCTTGTCGAGCTGCTTGCCACCGCGCATCTTCAGGATGATTGAGGCGCTCGGGTCCTGACGCTCCCGGCTGAACAGCTCGCGGCGCGGCAGCACCAGATGGACCCTTGCGGCGGCAATGCCGGCAATGGTGCCGATGGTACGGGCGAGCTCGCCTTCGAGGGCCCGGACCTGGTTGATCGCCTGGACGAAGTTGCTGGTGCCAAGGCCTTGAGTTTTATCAAAAATCTCATAACCAACGGAACCGCCGGAGGGGAGCCCGGCCTGGGCCAGGGAGACGCGAAGATTGAGCGCCTGGTCGGCGGGGACAAGGATCTGCGTGCCGCCGGCGGCCAGCCGGAACGGCACGCTTTGCTGGGAGAGCTTGTTGACGATCTGGCTGGTTTCGGCCGGATCGAGATCGGCATAGAGAAGGGTCAGATCGGGCTGCCCGAGCCGGGTCATGAGGAAGATGAAGAAGCCCAGCATCACCAGACCCACGCCGCCGAGGGCGGCGACCCGGACCGTGCCGAGATTCTTGATCATCTGAACGAGTGCGTTCACTGGCGCCTACCTCTCCGCCCGGCTGCGACGGGTTCTGAGCGAACCCTGGCCGTGGCATGATCTGAGGATCCCCCGGATGGGCAAATTTTGCCTAGTACCGTACTCCAAAAGCGATTCGTTGAGAACCCTCTTTCTATAAAATTTTATGTTTTTTTGCCCTAAAAAAATTCCACTTTCTACTCTTTGGCGCGGTTACGGTGAAAATGCGCCGGGTGCCGAGCCACATTTTGCCGAGACCGTCACAGTTTGAGGCCAAAATCCGGCTTCCGAGCGCGAAGCACGCCCCGAGCGCTCACCCTAGCCTTAGTTCGATTAACAAAGCCTAGCCCAAGCCCTATCCTCGGGGCGCTCGAGGGACGGGTCAGGGAAGCGGGGCCGGGATGGGGCGAGGGCAGCGACCGGCGACAGGGCCGGCGAGACGCAGGGCGGCTGAAGCTTTGCAGCGCGGCATGGCGGCGCACAGCGCCGGCCAGTTCGCGGCTGCCGCGGCGCTCTACCGGGCCGTCCTCGATGTCGATCCGCGCCATGCGGATGCGCTCAGGCTCTTCGGTCTCACCTGCTTTCAAACCGGCCAGACGGCGACGGCCATCGAATGGCTGAGCAAAGCCGTGCGGGAGGCGCCCACCACCTCCCAGTACCGGACCGACCTTGCCTTGGTGCAGATGTCCGCCGGGCGGCTCGAGGAGGCCACGCGCATGCTCGCGGCCGCCCTGGCGCTGGCGCCGGAGAGCCCCGAAGCATGGTTCAACCGGGCGATGCTGGCGGAGGGGGCGAAGCGCCGCGACGAGGCAATGGCGCTGTTTCGCCGCGCTACATGGACCCGTCCCGAAATGGCCGAGGCCCATGCCGCGCTGGGCACGCTCCTGGTGGCGCGGGGAAACACGAAAGCCGCGGTCGGGCCGCTCTCCCAGGCGATTGCCCTCGATCCGGAACTGTCCGAGGCGCGCTTGAAGCTCGGCGGCGCCCTGCAGGAGTTGGGCCGGCAAGAAGAGGCTCTCGCCTACTATGCCGGCGGGTGCGCGGCGCAGCCCGAGGTCGTCGAGTTCCACAACAACCGGGGCAACGTGCTCCTGGCCTTGGGGCGGGCCGAAGAGGCGGCAGGCGCATACCGCGTCGGGCTCGCGTTCCGACCGGATCTGGGCGAGACCTTCAACAATCTCGGCAACGCCGTCATTGCCGGGCCGCATCGAGACGAAGCCGGTCCCTTCTACCGGCGGGCGGTGCTGTTGCGACCGAACCTCGCCGAGGCCTTGAGCGGGCTCGGACGCTGGCTGGTCGACCGTGAAGCCCATGAGGAGGCGATCCAGCGCTTTCGCCAAGCGCTCGCGATCGAGCGCGAGCGGCCGGAATATCTGAGCAATCTCGGCAGCGTGTTGCGCACCGTTGGCCAGCTCGACGAGGCGCTGCGCTTGTTTCGCCACGCGCTGGCCTTGGCTCCCGGGAATCCGGAAGGCCACAACAACATGGCGAGCGCCACGCTCACCCTCGGCGATGCCGATGACGCCATTCGCAACTATCGCCGCACGCTGGCGATTGCGCCTGCCGTGCTCGACGTGTGCCGCAATCTGCTGACCGCGACCTTGTATTCGACCGCGGTCTTGCCGGCCGCAGCCTTTGCCGAGCACCGGCGGTTTGCGGAGCTGTTTCGGCCCAAAGAAGCGCCCACGCCGCTGCCGGCTCGAGCCCGCGAGCCGGAGAAGCGCTTGCGCATCGGCTACCTCTCCTCCGACTTCCGCCATCACCCGATCGCACGCAACACCTGGCCTTGGCTCACCGAGCGCGATCGGACCCACTTCGAGGTGGTGTGCTTCGCCGAGGTGCACAAACCCGATCACGTGACCGAGCAGCTGAAGCCGCTGGTGGATGGCTGGATATCGATCATCGGCCGCAGCGATGCGGAGGTGGCCGCCGAAGTGCGCCGCGCCGGGATCGACATCCTGATCATTCTGGCGGGGCATTTCGACCGCAACCGGCCCTTGGTCGCCACCTACCGTCCGGCGCCGATCACGGCGAGCGCCCATGACGGAGCGACCAGCGGGCTCGAGGAGATGGATTACCTCTTGGCAGACCCGATCGTCTGTCCGCGGCATGGACGCGAGGGCTTCACCGAACGGGTGGTGCGCTTGCCGCTCATCTCGCTGCAGCGACCCATCGACGGGGCGCCCTCGATGGAGCCGCCGCCGGTGCTGCGCACGGGCGCCATCACCTTCGGATCCTTCAACAACCCGGCGAAGGTAACGCCGGCCACCGTCGAGCTATGGGCGGGCGTGCTGCACGCGGTGCCGGGCTCACGCATAGTGCTCAAATACCGCAACGTGTTCGGAGCGGCAGCGGCCCGACAACGCCTGCAGGCGATGTTCGCCCGGCGCGGCATTCCTGCCGAGCGATTGGTGATGGCGGCGGCGAGCGGCACGGCGGATCCGGTGCTGCATCACTTGGCGCTCTACCACCATGTCGACATCGCTCTCGACACGTTTCCGTTCAACGGTTCGACGACGACGTTCGAGGCGTTGTGGATGGGCTTGCCGGTGGTCACGCTCATGGGCGAGACCATGATGGCGCGTTGGGCGGGCTCGATGCTGGCCCATGTCGGCAGGCGAGAGTGGGCGGCGGAGACGGCCGCAGACTATGTCCGCATCGCTGGCGCGCTCGCCGGTGATCGCGACCGGCTCGTCCGCGAGCGTCAGGCGCTCCGTAGCGATGTGGCGCGTTCGCCCTTGTGCGACGCGCCACGCGCCATGCGGCATCTCGAGCGGACGTACAGGGCCTTGTGGCGGCGCTGGTGCGCCGCCGCCTAGGCCCTATTGCTATTGTTTAAGTCGCGTCGCCTCATCCAGCATCTGATCCGCCGTGGTAATCACCCTGGCCGCGGCGTTATAGGCGCGCTGCACGATGATCATGTTGGTGAATTCCTGGGAAAGGTCGACGGTCGAGTTTTCCAAGGAGGAGGGCGAGATCGCGCCCGAGGCGCCGGTGTTGGCCGGCCGCAGGAACGGATTGCCCGACGCGCTGGTGGTGCTGTAGGCGTTGCCGTTGATGCGCTGCAGGCCGTCCGCGTTCTGATAGGTGGCGACCGCCAGCCGGTAGATCTTCTGCGACAAACCATTGGCGAAGGTGGCGGTGATGAAGCCGTTGTTGTCGACGCCGACGCCGGTCAAGGCCGCCGGCGGCACGCCATCCTGGGTGATGCTATTCACCGCATAGGGCGAACCGACTTGGGTCGTGCCGTTGCCCGTGCCGATGGTGCCGAAGTTGATGTTGATCGTCTGCGGCTGGGCGACGCCGGCGGGGAGGCCGATCACGGCCGAGAAGTTGATGCCGGAGACCGCAAGGATGCCGGAGGTCGCCGGCGTGGTGTTGCCGTTGACGTTGATCAGCTGGCCCTGGTTGTTGAAGTTGACGGTGAAGGCGGTGGCCGGCGTGGTGATGCTGGTCGGGTTGAAGGAGACGTTCACCGTCCATTGGTTCAAGGTGGCCGTAGCGTTCCAGGTCAAGACCATGGTCTCGGGATTGCCGAGCGCGTCGTAGGTGGTGATGTTGGTGGTCTGCGCCGCCGGCGTCGCCACCGCCGTGGGCGGCAGGTTCAGCGCGGCGGTGATATTCGCCGTCGCGCGGGCGACCGAGGACTGACCGGTCAGGTTCACCGTCTGCAGATTGGCGAACAGGTCCGTTTGGCTGGTGGTGACGCCGGCAGGCGTCAGCACGTTGCCGAACGGATCCAGCTTGTAGCCCTGCAGGAAATAGCCGCCGGCGTTGAACAGGTTGCCGTTCTTGTCGCTGGTGAAGTTGCCGGCGCGGGTGAACAGCGTGTTCGAGTTGGCCGCCTGGGTGCCGCCGGGCTGGGTGGTGACCACGAAGAAGCCCTGCCCGGTGATGGCGACGTCGGTCGGCGACGTGCTGGCCTGGATCAGGCCCTGCTTGTCCACTTGCGTGAACGGATTGCCCTGCACGCCGCCCGGCGAGTAGCTCGTGGTGCTCTGGCCATTCGTCACCAGGGTCGAGAAGCGCGTCTGCGTTCCCTTGTAGCCGACGGTGTTCACATTGGCGATGTTGTCGGAGATCGACGCCATCGAATTGCCGTTGGCGAACAGACCCGACACGCCCGCGAATAGTGCACCATAGATGCTGCTCATGACGCTTCTCCTTCTCTAACCTTCGCGGGCCTCTCGGCCGCTCTCCAAATTTGAACCGTTGCGCTGAGTCCTAGGATTCGACGCTGGTGATGTCCGACATGTTGACCTTGACCGACCCGATGAGCAGGACCGGACCCGAGCTGTCGACTTCGACGCCGGTGACCTTGCCGCCGACCTGGGTGGTGACGGTGACCGGCTGATTTTGCCGATCGACGGCGCCGACGGTGATCTTGTAAGTGCCGTCGGCCAGCTGGATGCCGTTGTCGTCCTTGCCGTCCCAGCTGAAGCTGTGATCGCCCGTGGCCGTCTCGCCGACACCGTGGAACACCACCTTGCCGGTGGAATCGGTGATGGCGATCGAGGTCGCCTGCGCCGTCGCGGACAGGTTGTAGCCGAAGGTGGCGGCGCCATTTTGCAGTTGCTGGCTGCTGCCGTTGGCGCGAATGGTGTGGCCGATATAGGTGGTGGCCTGGGACACCTGGTTGCCGGTCTGCAGCGAGATCAGCTTCTCCAGGTTCTTGTTGGTGGTGATCGACTGCTCGACGGCGCTGAACTGCACTAGCTGCGTGGTGAACTGCGTGGAGTCCATCGGGCTCAGCGGATCCTGGTTCTTGAGCTGCGTGGTCAAGAGCGTCAGGAACTTGTCGGCGGTCTGCGACAGGTTCGCGAGCGCGTTCGTGGAATTGCTGGCATTGCTCGTTGCCGACGAGTTGGTGAGGCTGCTGATGCCGGTCATGACTCTGTGTCCTTCGCGCTCTTACACGCTGACGTCGACGCCGCCGGCGGCACGCCGCCAAGCAGCTGCCGGAGGTGAAGCAGGATCCGTGCCAATCTCGCGTTCGCTCGGCGCCGACACCAGCGTGCGACGCCCGGCGTCGCGGTCGGCGAACTGGTCAGCGCTGCGCTGTTCGCGCAGGTTGAAGCTCAGGCTGCCGGAGTCGGTCTTGAGGCCGGCGTCCTTCAGCGCTTGGTCGAGATGCGTGGCGTCCCGGCGAAGCCAGTCCAAGGTTTCCGGCTTGTCGGCGGTGATCGCGGCGGCGACATGGCCGTCACGCCGGATATCGAGCTGCACATCGATGCGGCCGAGGGACTCCGGCTTCAGCTGGATGGTGATGCGGTTGCTGTCCGATTGCACCGCCTTCGAGACTTGGACCGCGATCTGCTCGGCCACCGGTGGGGGCACGTGAACGGCTCGGCTTGGCGCCGGAGCGTCCGTGCGTGTCGTCGCGTCCGCTTGCTGTGCAGGCGGCGCGGAGGCAAGGGGCGTTGGCTGTCCGGCGCCGCTGGGCTTGCTCGAACCGGCATCGGCGGCAAGCGTATCGGTGGCCGCCTGCGGCTGGTCGCTCGGCTGCGCCGCGGCTTGCGCGTGCCCACCTGCCGCACCCAGCTCGGAGGCGAAATCCGGCAGGGTCGGCTGGGCGAAGGCGGCCGCCGCATTCGCACCCGCGAGCTGGTCGCCGTTCAGCAACCTGGCCGTCAGGCTCTGTGCCGGCATCTTTGCGGCGCCTGAGCTCTGCGCCAGCGCCGCGACGGCAGCGCTTGCCGGGACCGACGGAGTATCGGAGGCGCTCTGCGCGATAAGCAGCGCGGCAAGGGAGGCGGTGCTGAGCGGCGCATCGTTGCCGTCATCATCGGCCGTGGAAGAGGGCACCACCGCCACCGTGGCCGCTGGCAGAAGGACCAGGCCCGTCTCGGTGGCCGTCGCCGTGGCAGTCGGGTTGGCATTGACCGTGGGGGTGGCCACGAAGGCGGTGGTGCGATCCGGCCCGCTGGCAGCGGCAGGCGCAGGATCTTGGACATCGGTCGTGCTTGCCGCTGCCGGCGCCACCGGCGCTGCCTGATTAGGAGTTGCCGACGCCGCGCTTGCGAGCGGCTCGGGGGCGGCAGGGGCGGGGGCGGATTGCGGCGCCGGGGCGGATTGCGGCGCCGGGGCGGCAAGCGCGCTCGCCGTGACGGGCTGCGCGGCGCCAGACGCATCGGCGGCGGCTGCCGTGTCTTGAGTGATGTCCGTCAGGGACGGGGCGGTGCCGCTCGGGACCGTCGCCGCGACGGTTGCCGCCTGGTCGGCGGCGGCCGCGGCTGCTGCGGCCGCTGTCGGTGGGGCGACGGCAGGCGTCGACGTGGGGTCGACGGCGACGCTGGCGTTGGCCGCCGTCGGATCGAAGGAAGCGGTGGCGAGAGCAGCGCTGCTGGCGTCGTCGTCATCCGCGGCACTTGCGGTTGCGCCGACAGCGGCAATAACGACTGGCGGGCTCGCGGCCGGCGCCGGCGGGTCGGAATTCGGTGATGTCTGGGCGGATGCCGCATCGGACGGATCTTGGCATGCATCGGCGACCGCGGCCGCACCCTTCGAATGGTTGTCGGTCTGGCCGGCGGCGCCGCCGTTTGCCTGGGACGCTGCCGTCTTATCGGCATCGGCGGCATCGGAGCGGACCACCGCGTTGCGCCGGGACGCCTTCGACGATGCGCCGGCTTTAGGCTTAGGGTCCGCGGCGCGGTCGGCGCGGCGGTCGTTGTTGCTGTCGTCGCGCGCTTTCTGGGAGGCACCGCGGCGTGTGCGGCGGTCGTCCTCGGCAGCGCGGGCGGCAGCGTTGCTGTCTAGGCTCGAAGGCGCCGAGCGCGGAGCGGCGCTGACATCGGTGGAGGCGGTATCGTTGGAAGCAGGGGCGTTCGCTCGGGAGCCCAGGAGTCCCGCCGCGCGCCGATCGACCGCCTGATCGAGGTGGGCGGCGAACTCTGCGCCATGATCACCGTCGTCGTTGGCACGCGCGCGCGATGGCGCAGGAATGGCCGAGGCGACGATGTCGATGCCGATTGCGTCCATGATGTCGTAGCCGTCTGTCTATTGTGGCAGCTCGAATGGAAGCAATTCGCAGGCCAGGTGCGATTTCGCGCAAAGTTGCGCGACCACAAGGGGTTATTCGGAAAAATCCGACACCGGAAAGGCTGGGATGACGCTGCGGGGCAGATTCTGCAGAGGTACCCCCGGCACATTTTGCCGGGCGCTGACCGGCTCAATAATGCCCAGCGAGCTCGACGGCGACCGGCCGGTTGCTGTGGTAGTAGGCGCCGCGCCGGTGCCCGTACCAGACCACCTCGCGACACCAGGTGGCGAGATCCTCGTAGCTCTCCTTCGAGCGCTCGATGCGGTAGCTGACCTCGCCTGCCGTCAGCGGCTCCCGCTGGCCGTTGAGCACGCCTCGGTAGAAGCGCCAGGTATCGTAGTTCAAGCTCAAGGTGCAATCGTCGTATTGCTGCGGCTGGCTCAGCAACGCTTGGTTCAGTCGCAGTGCATCCTTGACCGGCTCCGCAGGCGCCGATGGCGCATGCTGAGCCAGCACCTCAGAGATCCGGCGCAATGACTCGGCAAAGAACGCATCCAGCTTCCTCTCCGCGGTCAGCTTGATGAACTGGAATTCGTCGGCCGGCCACCAGATCCCGAGATAGTCCGGCGAATAGACGAGCTCGTGCCCGCCGTCCTGGATCGACTGCGCCTCAGCCAGGAAGAAATCGCGGATCGAGGCGATGAGCGGATATTCGGAAGAATCTACCTCGGTGAAGGCTTCGATCAGGCGCCGATAGCCGACGCCGGAGACCTCGTGCGCGACCACCAGAGGAATCTGCAGGAGCTTGTCGAAGTGCAGGAGGGCGGTCATCCAGGCGAAGGTGCGCGTGCGCCGCCAGTCCTCCTTCGGCATCGCGCGCGTGGCGATCACCAGCTGCTGCATCTCGGCGATTCCGTCGATATCCTCCTCGAGCGAGCCGTGCACGTTGATGATCTTCGTCGGCACGGTGACCATGCCGTACTTCGCCTGATAGGCGGGATCGCCCATCTCCGCGTTGGGAAGGATCGACAGGTTGTTGAACTGGATGCGGTTGTGCTGGCCGCCCTCGATCACCCGGGCCACGCCGTCGACGAAGGCATCGTAGGTCTCGCCGGGCAGACCGATGATGAGGTCGGAATATGTGGCGACGTTGTCGCGGGTGAACCGCTTCTGCAGCTCCTCGTAGGTGGCAAGCGAGATGTTCTGCCGCTTGATGCTCTCAAGCGTGTGCATGTCGACGCTCTGCAGAGCCAAGGCCACGCCCTTGCTCAAGCCGGCATCGGAAAGGATTTTCTGCGTCGTATAGGCGCGTTCGGTGGCGTTCTTGGTATTCTGCACCGAAAGCGCCTTCGGATAGCCCTTGGCGCGCTTGTTGGCGGCGGCGTATTCGGCGATCTGGATGTCCCGCGGCAGGATGCCGAAATTGGCATCGCAACAGAAGATGAACTCGATCTTGCGCTCGCTGAACCAATCGAGCTCGGCCTTGAGCCGATCCATCTCGAAGGTGAAGACCTTGCTCTGGGTGGCAGAACCCCAGTCGCAGAACGTGCAAGCGAAGGGACAGCCGCGATTGGTCTCCCAGAGCACGATCCAGGTTTCCTCGCGATGCGCCTCGATGAGCGGCCTGAAGGTGCCGCTGAGATAGGGCGAGGGCGTGGCCTCGATCTCGCGCGTTCGGCCGGCCTTCGGCTGATGGTGAAAGGCGCCATCCGGGGGGAGAAAGCTGATGCCCGGCACGCCTGAGAGGTCGCCGCTGGGGAGCGCTTCCAAGAGATTGAGGAAGACCTGCTCGCCCTCGCCATGGCAGGCAATGTCGACGAAGGGATTGGCCCTAAGCCACGCCTCGGCCCGGTCCGGCACTTGCGGTCCGCCGAAGACGATGACGACATCGGGACGGACCTGCTTCAAACGCTTGGCGATCTCCAGGCTTAACCGCTCGTTCCAGACATAGAGGCTGAAACCGACAATGTCGGCCGAACGCAGGTGCTCGACCGCGGCATCGGCCCGCAAACGCTTATAGAGCGGCAGCAGGAAGCGGTACCGCGCAGGAGCGGCAGCATGCGCCAGGGTGTGCGCCTGGAGCAGGCCGATGGAATAGGGGAGGTAGTTTTGGCCCGAAAAGCTGTTGTTGATCTGGGCCAAGCCGACGACAAGCGGGTTGCCGGGCGTCCCCTTCACCTCGCCTTTGGTTGCACCTGCCTGACCCATAGCTATATCCCGCTGCGGCCCGAGATCCTCGATACTCGGCGCCTAGACTCCGCGTTGAGTGATATCAAATAAGGAGGACGCGTGCCAGGGCGCTGGGGTCCGTCGAGCCTCACGCGAATCGCCGCCCGGCGCCGGCACGATACCAATCGACGGTTTTGCCGATCGCCTCCAGCAGGGTAGTTCGCGGCTGAAAGCCTAGGATCTCGCGCGCGCGCGCGATGTCGGCGACCTTGCGCGGCTCGCCGGCCGGTCGGCTGGTATCCCAGCGGACGGTGGGTTGCCGGCCGGTGGCCGCGAGCACCGCCTCGACGACCTCGCGGATCGAATGACCGATGCCGCTGCCGAGATTGATCGGCCCCTGGCCAAGACCGCGCTCGTAGGCGCGAAGCAGGCCGTCAACGACGTCGTCGACATAGAGGAAATCCCGAACCGCGGTGCCGTCGCCCCAGACCACGAGAGGATCCTCGCCAGCCTCGACGCGGCCGATCAGCGCCGGCACGACCAGCGCCGTCTTGGGATCGAAGTTGTCGAAAGGGCCGAAACAGTTGACCGGTCGGACGACGGCAATGTCGGTCATGCCATATTGCTTGGCGATGGCCTCGATCTGCTTCTCGGCGATTCGCTTGGCCCAGGCGGCATATTGATCGGCCGGGTGCGGATTCGCCGACCAGGCCAGGTCCTCCTGGTAGAGCGCCATGGACGGATAGACCGACACGGTCGAGGTGTAGACGAGGGCGCCGACGCCGGCACGGCGCGCTGCCTCGAGCGTGTTGAGGCAGATCAGCAGGTTCTCGCCCAGCATCGTCGCCGCCTGGGTATTCTGGATGCCGATCGAACCGCGCCGGCCGGCCAGATGGAAGACGACCTCGATGCCGTCCATCAGCGACTCGGCAAAGGAGCGGTGGGTGAGATCTCCGACCTGGTGCTCGCCACTCTGGAGGGCCGGCGACGGCGCGCGCGTCGAGGTGGTGCGCACCTGGACGCCTCGGCTCAGCAGCGTCGGGACCAGCGCCCTACCGATCAACCCGGTGGCGCCGGTCACCAAGACCCGACGGCCATCGTAAGGCTGCTGCGCGAAGGGATGCTGGTCTCGGCTCATCGCGACGCCGAGACTATGCCGAGAAGCGCGACTCGCGCTACACCCGCGCGGTGACGACCGTGGACCAGATGCTGGCTGAAGGTCTTGCCCATCACCGCGGCGGGCGGGTCCCGGAGGCGCGCTCGCTCTATGCGCGCGTGCTCGACCTCGAGCCGAGCCAACCCGACGCCCTGGCGCTTTTCGGCACCATTGAGCTGCAAGCCGGGCGCGCGACGGCGGCGCTGAGCCTCCTCAGCCGGGCGCTTGCGCTGCAGCCCGACCGCCGGGATGCCCTCATCGGCCGCGCCCGCGCCTTGCAACAGATGGGTGAGCCGGCCGCTGCAATCGGCCAGCTCAAGCGTGGGCTGGCGCTCCGCGGTTCCGACGCGGGGCTCCTGTTCGAGCTCGGCCAGTGGCTGTTCGCATCCGATCCGCTCGCGGCGCTCAGGACTTTCTCCCACGCCCTCCAGCTGCAGCCGGATGCCGTAGGGCCGCTCTGCGGCATCGGGGCCGCTCTGGACCGGCTCGGCCGCGCTGAGGATGCCGCCCGAACGCTGCGCATGGCCGGTGCGTTCGCGCCTCAGCATCCTCCGGCTTGGCTGATGGCGGGGCTGATCGCCCGCAGCAACGGTCGGCTGGGTGACGCGCTGCGCGACCTCGCCCGCGCCCTTGCGCTTGTGCCGAACAGCATCGAGGCGCTTGATGCGCTCGTCTGGTGCCGGCAGCTCGCAGGCGATGTGCGAGGGACGGTGAGAGCCGCACGAGCGGCGCACCAGCTGGTGCCGGATCGCGTCGATCTGCACGCATCCTACATTCTCTCGCTCCTTCCGGTCGCCGCTGCGAGCACGGCCGAGATTCTGGCGCAGTGCCGAGCTTGGGATGCGCGGTTCGCGCGCTCGCTGTCCGGCGCGCTGCCGCCCCCGGGAAACGATCCCGATCCCGATCGTCGACTGCGCGTCGGCTACATTGCGGCGCAGGGCTTTCGCATGCACACCACGGCGAGCGTGCTCTGGCCGTTGATTGAAGGCCACGACTCGCGGCAGGTCGAAGTCTTCTGCTACAGCGACGTGGCGCCGAACAACGAGGATTGGGTAACCCAGCGCCTGCAGTCCCTCGCCTTTGGATGGTGTCGGGCCGGCGGACTCTCCGATGCGGAGCTCGCCCAGCAGATCCGCTCCGACCGGATCGATGTGCTGGTTGACATGTATGGCTATCCGCCGGGCTCGCGGCTGCTGAGTCTTGCGCGGCGCCCGGCTCCGGTGCAGGTGAACGGCTTGCCGATGGGTAGCTTTGGGCTCGATGCGGTGGCTTGGGCGATTACTGACGATCAGCTGACCCCCGCCGGAAGCGAGGAGTGGTTCCACGAGCGGCTACTGCGCGTGCCGCTCGCCTATTGCTATCGGCCGCTCGTGCCGGCGCCGGAAGCCAAGTGGGATCCGGCCGCCTCGCGCGGCATCGTCTTCAGCTCCTTGAACCAACCCGGCAAGATCTCGGAAGCCGCGCTCGCCGCCTGGGCCCGCATATTGCTGCGTCTGCCCGATGCCAGGCTGGTGCTGAAGGGTATGGGCTTCATCGACGCTGCCGTCCGCGCCGCTTTCCTCAGGCGCGCCCGGAGCGTCGGCATGCCTGAAGAACGGCTGGAGCTACGTCCATGGTCGTCCAGCACGGCCGAGCACCTCGCTACCTATGACGAGATCGACATCGCCCTCGATCCATTTCCATATTGCGGCGTGACCACGACTTGCGAGGCGTTGTCCATCGGTGTCCCCGTGGTCACCCTCGCCGGCGATCGGGTCATCGGACGCTATGGCGCTACGTTCTTGAGCGCAATCGGTCTCGGTCATCTCGTTGCCGATTCTGTCGAGCGCTATGTCGACATCGCATCGACGCTTGCCTCCGACCGCAGGGTGCTGGCGGAGCTGCGCGTGAGCCTCCGTCGGGATTTTGCCGCGTCCGCAATTTGCGACGGCGCCGCCTATGCGCGCTCGCTTGAGGCGGCCTATCGCGTGATGTGGCGCGATTGGTGCAGCCGGCGGTGACCGACCAACGGATTGCCGAGGCCCTCGGGCATTACGCGGCCGGGCGGGTGAGGGAAGCGGTCCGGCTTTCCATCGAGGTACTGACCAATGAGCCGGAGCAAGCCGACGCACTGCATATCCTGGGCGTGGTGGCGCTCGATGCCGGCCGTGCCGAGCAGGCCATCGATCTGATCGGCCGCGCGCTCGGTCGGCGCAATCAAGACGCCATCATGCACAACAATCTCGGCAACGCTCAGCGCCGTTTGCGGCGGAGCGCCGAGGCGGTTCACAGCTTTCGGCGTGCGCTTGCCGGCATCCCGCACGTGGCCGAGATATGGACCAATCTTGGCGCAGCCTTGGCCGATGAGCGGGATTCGCCGGCAGCGCACCGCACGTATCGACGTGCGTTGGCGCTCGATCCTGCGTGCGCCGATGCGCAGCTCGCGCAGGCCCTGTTGGACCAAGCAGAAGGGGTTGACGCGCGCCTCCGTCTCGAACGCGCCCTGGCGCAGGCGCCGACTCTGGGAGCCGCCTGGTTCGCACTCGGCAACGGCAGAATGGCCGTCAGGCACAACGCGGCTGCGGAAAGCGCCTACGGCCGCCTGACGGCGCTCGATCCGAAGGACGCGGCGGCTTGGACCAATCGGGGTGCCGCCCGCCATCGCCTGGGCGACTGGCGGGGTGCCGAGGCGGCGTTCGAGCGCGCGCTCGCGCTCGAACCCGAGCAGGCGGATGCCGAGAATGCCTGGGGCAGCCTGCGCCTTGATCAGTATCGCACCGCTGAGGCCGCTCGCTCGTTTGCGCGCGCTCTCGTTCAGCGCCCGGAATTCGCGGCGGCCCACTACCATCACGGCAACGCGCTCTTTGCCCTGGGAGGCCTGGATCAGGCGGTAAAGGAGTTCCAACGCGCGCTCGATTGCGACCCGCATATAGCCGAAGCGGCCGTCAACCTCGGCAATACGCGCCGCGATCAGGGACGGATGCTGGCGGCCAAGCAGGCGTACGACCGCGCGATCGCGATCCGCGACCTGCCGGGAGCTCGAGTGCGGCTGGCCACGCTGCTGCCGGTCATCCCGGTGTCGCTGGCCGCCATCGAGGAGTCGCGGACGCGTCTGGCTGAAGCGGTGGAGGAGCTGAGGCGCCGTGGAACCGCGCTCGCGGATCCTTTGGCGGAGGTCGGGGCCGCCAACTTCTATCTCGCCTATCACGGCCTGGACGACAGGGCGCTGCAAGAGCAGCTGTCCCGATTCTACCGCGAGGCCTGCCCGGATCTAACGCTAGCGCTGGCCGAGCCGCAGGCAAGGCCGCGCGCGGACGGCCGGATCGCCATCGGATTCGTTTCAACCTTGCTGCGCACCCACACCATCGGCCGGCTGAATGCCGGCCTCATCCGCCATCTCGACCGCCGCCGGTTCCACGTGAGCGTCATCGGGCCGGCCCATGGCCAGGACGCGATCGCAAGCGAGATCGCCAGCTCCGCCGATCGGGCGATCACCTTGCCGAGAGACCTGCAAGCGGCGCGGCGAGCGATCGCCGCAGCGGGGCTCCATGTCGTCTACTACCCCGACATCGGCATGGACCCTATGACCTACTTCCTCGCCTACGCGCGGCTGGCGCCGCTGCAGGTCGCAAGCTGGGGCCACCCGGACACGACCGGTCTTTCTTCGATCGACTTCTTCCTCTCCGCCGACACCATGGAGCCCCGGGAGGCCGACCAGCACTACACCGAGCGTCTCGCCAGATTGGCCGGGCCCACGGTCTGCGTTTCCCGACCGCAGGCGCCGGCGCGGAGGAAGACGCGTGCGGAACTGGGATTGCCCGAGGCGGCCACGCTCTACGTCTGTCCGCAAAGCCTGTTTAAGCTGCACCCGGAGTTCGATCCGGTGCTCCGGCGAATCCTCGAAGGCGATCCCCGGGGCCGGCTCGTGCTGATCCATGGCAAGGACCGGCATTGGGCCGAACTCGTGCTCGAGCGCCTGGGCGCCGGCGTCGCGGAGCGGACGATCGTGTTGCCGATGCTGTCCACCGCCGATTTCCTTAGCCTGCTTGCGAACGCCGATGTGATGTTGGACCCGCTGCACTACAGCGGCGGACATACCAGCCTGGAAGCCCTCGCCTTGGGCCTGCCCATCGTCACTTGGCCGGGGCGCTTCATGCGGGCGCGCCATACCTATGGCTTCTATCGGCTCATGGGCTATGAGACGCTGGTGGCCAGAGATCCCCGGCACTATGTGGAGCTGGCCGTGGCCCTTGGGCGGGATCGCGGGCTTCGGGACGAAGCACGGCGCAGCATTCGCGATTCGAACGCCGTGCTCTACGACAACCAGCCGACGGTGGGCGCCATCGGCGATTTCCTGGAGGCGGCCTTGGCGGCACGCTGGTGAGTTCCGTGGCGGCAACGCCGGTGCTCGGCTATAGATGCGGGCATCGATGCACGCTTTGATTCTCGATCCCGGCCTCTCCACCCCGATCGGCCACCACTACAACCTCGATGCCTGCCTCGTGCAAGAGCTGGCGCAGCTGGGAATGCCGGCGCGCATCATCTCCCATGCCGAAACGGCCCCGGTGATCGTCGAGAAGCTGGGTACCGTACCGCATTTTCGCTCACACCCATACCTGATGCGCTCCACCGATCAGCTCGTGGGGCCGCTGGAGGACTATCTCGAGTTCAACGAGGTGCTGGCGACCGATCTCGCCTCGCTTGCCAGCAAGGTCGATTGGACCGATGCGCTGGTGATCCTGCATACGGTCAACGATCGCATGCTCTTCGGCCTTGCGCGCTGGCTCGGCTCGGCCGCGCTGCCGGATAGCTGCAAGATCATGATCGTGCTCCCGCACGAATCCGGACTCGACTCCGGCGGCAAAGCCGTCACCTGGAAGGCGCTCTTGTATCGCCACGCCTTCAATGTCCTGAACCGGCTGGCCGGCGGCCGCGCCAGCCTCCTCACTCTGTCGGAGCTGCAGGTGCGGGACTTCGGCCTGCTCTCGGGGCAACCCGTGAAAAACATGCCATATCCATCCTGCGCGGTCGGCTGGCGCCGGGCGAATGGGGCGCCGCAGCGCTCCGAGCGCCCGCGGCGCCGTGTGCTCTACTGCGGAGAAGCGACCCGCCGGAAGGGCTTTGATCTGCTGCCGGAGATCATCCGCAAGGTGAGCGCGGCCAGAGCCGATGCGGAGTTCGTGATCCAGCTCCATGGATGGCATCCGAACGACCCGCTGCTGGCGGAGGTGGCGAGCCTGACGCGCACCCAGGCGAACGTGCATACGGTTTCGGGCTTCACCTTGCCCGAGGACTTCTACCGGCTGCTCGACGACGCCGACCTGATCGTGCTGCCCTACCAGGCGCCTGTCTACAAGGCCGGCACCTCGGCGATCTTCGAGGAGGCGATGTATCTCGGGTGTCCTTGCGTGGTGCCGCCTGAAACGATGATGGCAACTGCGTTGGGCCGGCATCCCGAGGCGGGGGCGGTCGCGGCCGACGCCAGCGCCGCCGCGCTCGCCGATGCGGTGCTCCGCGTGCTCGCCGACTATCCCCGCTACCAAGCGGGAGCGATGGCCGCCTCGCTCGAATGGCGCGCCCGCGATGGCATCGATCGCTTCGCCCAATTTCTCGTCGATCAAGTCCGCAGCCGATGAGCGATGCGGGCGAGCACATCGCCCAGGGTTTGGCCGCGCATCAGAGCGGTCGGTTGGACGAGGCAGAGCGCCTCTATCGTCTAGCGCTGGGCGCCCAACCCCGGAGCGCCGAGGCCTTGCATCTCCTCGGCCTCGTCATGCATCAGACCGGGCGGACGGGGTCGGCGCTCGGCTTCCTCAAGGGGGCGGTGCGGGAAGCATCGCTGCCTCAGCATCGTCTGAGCTTGGCCAGCGTGCTGGTGGCCCTTGGACGCCATGCCGAAGCCGCGGTTGAGCTGCGCCGGTTCCTCGCCGAGAGCCCGGCCGATGCCGAGGCCGCATTGGCGCTGGCCGCCGTCTCCAGATCAGCCGGTGTTGTGGCGTCGGCAGTCATCTGGGCGAGGCGCACGCTGGCGGTTCGCAGCGACTATGCCGAGGCCGCCTACAATCTCGGCAACTGGCTGCAGGCCATCGGCCAGACCCAGGCAGCGCTCGTGGCGTACCGTCGCGCGCTCGCAGCCCGCGGCGACTATGGCGATGCGCTGGCGAACCTGGCGCCGGCGCTCCTCGATTTCGGTCGGCCGTCGGGGGCATGGCAGGCGGCGCGGCAAGCGATCGCCTTGGCGCCCTCCCATGCCGCAGCCCTCAACAATCACGGGCAAGCAGTGCAGGCGGCCGGTATGACGCGCCCGGCCACCGTCTCGTTTCGCCGGGCCCTTGCCGCCGAGCCGCAGCTCGTGGCCGCGCACAGCAACTACCTCTTCAGCTTGAGCTACGCTCCGGAGACGACGCATGGCGAGCTGTTCGCCGCCTATCAGGAATGGGCGGTGCGCCACGCGCCGTCGCCTGCGGCTTGGCCTCGCCACCGCAACTCTCGGGACGGCGAGCGGAGGCTGCGCATCGGCTATCTCTCGGCCGATCTCGCCGATCATCCCGTCGGCCACAATTTGATCGGGCTCATCGAGGCGCATGATCGGCAATCGGTGGAGCTCTATGCCTATGCGGCGGTATCGCGCCCCGACCCCATGACCGCGCGATTCCGCCGGGCCTTCTCGCATTGGCGCGACCTCGAGGGCATCGACGACGCACGGGCCGCCCAGCTCGTCCGCACCGATGCGATCGATATTCTGGTGAGCATCGCCGGCCACACCGCCCACAATCGCCTCATGGTCGCGGCGCAGAAGCCGGCGCCGGTACAAGCGAGCCTGTATGACCTTTCCACCACCGGTCTTGCCGCCATGGATGCTTGGTTCACCGATCCAGCGCTGCATCCGTCGGATAGCGCCGAGCGCTTCACCGAGCATCTCGTCCCTCTGCCGTGCCTCTATCTGCACGCTCCGCCCGATCCATCGCCCGAACCGGGTTCGGCGCCGGCGGAAGAGGCGGGCCGCATCACCTTCGGGTCCTGCAACAATCCGGCGAAGCTGACGGACGCGGTGCTCGCGTTGTGGGCGAGGGTGATGGGCGCGGTTCCGGGCTCGCGCCTTCTCATGAAATACCAGGATCGATTCGCCGATGCCGCGCTGCAACGACGGGTCACGGCGCTATTCGGCGATCACGGGATCGCGCGCGATCGGCTCGACTTCGTCGGCGGGCGACTGCCCCGGGCTGGTCAGCTGGCGATTCTCAACCGTGTCGACATCGCGCTCGATCCTTTTCCCTTCAATGGGTCGACGACCACCTTCGAAGCGCTGTGGATGGGCGTACCCGTCGTCAGCCTCGCCGGAGACCGCTTCCTCGGACGGGTGGGCGCCAGTTTCCTTGCGCAAATCGGCCTTGGCTCCCTCGTCGCCGCCGATGCCGAGGCCTATGTCAGGCTCGCCCGAGAGCTGGCCGCCGATGCGCCACGGCGCGCCCGATTGCGCCAGGAGCTCCGCCCTCGGTTGCTGGCATCGCCGCTCTGCGACGCCCCGGCCCATGCGCGCGCCTTCGAAGCGGCACTTCGTGCGCTTTGGCGCGCGTGGTGCTCCCGCTGAGGGCCCGGCCGCGTGCCGAGTGCGTTCCGTTGGCCCGGCCTTTCTGCTATAGCTCGACCTGACCGCAACACGAGCGCTGGTTCGATCCGGCTCCCGGCGAGCCCAATCGGCCGAGTTCGCCAATTCGTCCCAAAAGGGGCATCAATATATGACTACGGCTGCGCCACAGAGTGCCACGCTCGCCATCGCCGGCGGCCAGGATGCCTTCAACATCCTGAAGAATTGCCGTCACGGAGCGATGCTGTTCAACCGCAATGACCAGTATGTCGGTCGCTCGCTGGAACTTTACGGCGAGTACTGCGAGGCGCGGGTGGAAACGCTGCGCCAGCTTCTGCAGCAGGGCGACGTCGTCGTCGATGTCGGCGCCTATATCGGGAACACCACCTTGTTCTACGCCCGAGCGGTGGGCGAGAAGGGCGCGGTCGTCGCCTTCGAGCCGCAGCGTGTGATCTTTCAGACGTTGTGCGCCAACTTGGCCTTGAACAGCATGACCAACGTGTATGCCGTGCATGCCGCCGTCGGCGACGAGCGCGGGCAAGCTGTGGTGCCGCTCCTGAAGCCGGAGTTGGAAAACAACTTCGCGGCTCTCGGGCTCGAAGATTCCAAATGGGACCAGGGCGATAGCGTTCCGGTGACGACGATCGACAATCTGGAGTTGCGCAACTGCCGCTTCATATCGGTGGATGTCGAGGGCATGGAGCTGGCGGTGCTCAAAGGGGCGGAGGCCACCATCGCCACCTGCGCTCCAATCTTGTTCGTCGCCAACCATCGCAAGGACAAGTCTGCCGCCTTGATCACCCACCTTCTCGATCGCGGCTATCAGCTCTACTGGGACGTCGCCAAGGTCTACTCGCCATCGAATTTCTTCGGCAAAGCCGACAACGTCTTCGAAGACATGGTCAACGTCGGGATGATCGGACTGCCGCCTGGCGACACGCTTGCGGTCGACGGACGCCAGATTACCAGCGCGACCGACACTTGGCATGGCACGGCCACGGTGCGCATCTTCGCGCCGCCAGGCAAGGGCGGTTGATCACCACCGGCTGACGCGTGCGGGAAGGGGCGGCCAGAGCGGCAATCGACACACTTCTCGCCGCTGCTTTGGCCGATCACCGCTCGGGACGACTTGCCGAAGCGGCGGCGGGCTACCAGGCGGTGCTGGCCCAATCCCCCGAGCATGTCGACGCACTGCATCTCCTCGGACAGATCGCGCGCGATCAGGGCCTTCTCGACGCCGCCTCGCACTTGATCGGACGCGCGGTCGAGCGCGATCCGAGCTTCGCCGAGGCCCAAAACAGCTTGGGCACGGTGGTCAAGGCCAAAGGCGACCTCGTTCGGGCGATCGGGTGCTTTCAGACGGCGGTCCGTTTGCAGCCGAACTACGGGGTGGCGCTCAACAATCTGGGCAATGCGTGGATGGATTTGGGCGACCGTCCAACGGCCGCCGCCGCGATCGGCCGCGCCCTGGTGCTGGACCCGACCTACGCCGAGGCCCATGGCAATCTCGGGAACGCCCTGCAACTGCAGGGCGAGGTCGACGAGGCGCAGCCGTGCTATCGGCGTGCGCTGGCGCTCACACCCGGCTCCGCCACGTCATGGAGCAACCTCGCCAGCCTCGACCAAGCGCTGGCCGAAGCCGAATCCGCCGAGCGGCGCTTCCGGCGGGCGCTGGCGATCAAGCCGGAGCCATGGCTACACAGCAACCTGCTCTTTGCCATGTCCTATGATCCGGCGGTGACGTCGGAGCGTCTGTTCGCCGAGTACCGGCGCTGGGAGCAACGCCATGGGCGGCCCTGCTATGGGCGGATCCGTGCGTATGCCAACCCGCGCCAGCCCGATCGGCGCCTCAGGCTCGGCTACGTCTCCGCCGATTTCCGCGCGCATCCGGTCGGTTGGAACGTGCTGGGGCTGATCGAGCGGCATGATCGGGAGCGGTTCCAGGTCTTCTGCTACGGCGATGTTCTCCGGCCGGACCGTATTACCGAGCGCTTCGCCCAGCGGGCCGAGGTCTGGCGTGGCGTCACCGGCGTCGGAGACGAGGCGCTGGCCGAGCGCATACGCGCCGACGGGATCGATGTTCTCGTCATCCTCGCCGGTCACACCGGCCGCAATCGACTGCGCGCGGCGGCCTTTAAGCCGGCCCCGGTGCAGGTGAGCTTTCACGATCTGTCGACGAGCGGCCTCGAGGTGATGGATGCGTGGCTGACCGATCCCAGCCTGCATCCGGCGGACACGCACGAGCGCTTCACCGAGAAATTGATCCGCTTGCCTTGCTTCTATTTGCATCAAGCTCCGGAGGACGCGCCGGAGCCGGGACCGGCGCCGGAGACCCGGAACGGGTTCATCACCTTCGGCTCGTGCAACAACACCGCAAAGCTCAATCGCGAGGTCCTGGCGCTGTGGTCCGATGTGCTCCGCGCTGTTCCAGGCTCTCGGTTGCTCTTCAAGTATCTCAACCGCTTCGCCGCTCCGGGACTGCGCCGGCGCATCGGCGAGACCATGGCGCGGCTCGGCATCGCTGCCTCTCGGCTGGAGTTCCTGCCCGGCGAGCTCGGCCGTGGCGAGCAGCTCGCCGTCTTGACCGGTGTCGACATCGCTCTCGACCCATTTCCCTTCAGCGGATCGACCGCGACGTTTGAAGCGCTTTGGATGGGCGTGCCTGTCGTCTCGCTGGCAGGCGAACGGTTCCTCGGGCGGGTAGGGGGCTCGGTCCTGGCTCAAGTCGGTCTGTCCGACCTCGTCGGCGCGGATCGAGCGGCCTATGTGCGGATTGCCGCCGCGCTCGCCGGCGATCGCGGACGTCGCATGGAACTCCGCCAAGAGCTTCGCGGCCGGCTCGCTGTTTCGCCCCTTTGCGAGGCCGACGCCTATGCGCGTTCGGTCGAGGTGGCCTACCGCACACTCTGGCAGACTTGGTGCCGGGGGTGACGGTGGACGTGCTCCGCGCTGCCATCGCGCGACACCGCTCCGGCGATCTTGCGGGGGCAGAGCAGCTTTACCGGCAAGTGCTCGAAGCCGAGCCCGGACGAGCCGACACACTGCACCTGCTTGGGCTCCTGCTCGGCGCCGTCGGCCGCAGCGACGAGGCTGCTAGCTATCTCAGCGAGGCGGCAAGGCGGGTTCCCGCGCAGGCGCTCTACCAGCTCGCCGCCGGAGAGGCTTTGCGCGCCGCCGGCAAAAGTGCGGAGGCCGGCGCTCTCCTGGAGAAGGCGCGGCAACGCTTCCCGGCGGATGCGGCGCTCGCGACGGCCCTCGGCCTTGCCCTCTTCGATCAAGCCAACGTCGCGATGGCGGCGGGCCGCCTGCCGATGGCCGAGGCGTTGTTGCGGCGTGCGATCGATCTCATGCCGCTGTCGGCCGAAGCGCATTTCAATCTTGGCAACGCCTTGAGCGAACAAGGGCGGCTTGAGGCAGCGCTCGGCGCCTATGGCGCGGCCCTCGAGCGGGCTCCGCTGCTGGGACCGGCGCATACCAACCTCATGCGGGCGTTGAAGCGCCTCGGCCGAACCGGCGAGGCTGCCCTCCATGGTCGCCGGGCGATCGCGATCGAGCCGTCCTCATACCCGGCCTTGGTGAACTTCGGAGATCTTTGGATCGTCGCCGGTCGCCTGCATCTGGCCGGGGCGCCGCTCCGGCGTGCCCGCTGGATCAATGCCGCGCCGGCCGAAGCGTTGCTGACCGAGGGCGTCTCGAGCCTGCTCGCCGGTCACTTCGGCGCCGCGCGTCGCGCCATCGCGGCGGCGCTCGCGCTGGCACCAGGGTTGCCAACGGCGTTCAACAATTTTGCAGCCGCCGGCATCGAGCCCAGGGAGGTCCGACGGAGCTTTCAGCGGGCGCTCGCGATCGAACCCGGTAATGCCCAGGTGCACAGCAATCTGCTGTTCGCCGAGGCCTACGCGGCGGAACTGGACAACCCTGCCCGGTTTGCCGAGATCCGGCGCTGGCAAAGCCGTCATGCCCTGCTCCGACCGACCCGCGGCGGTCCCCACGCCAATCGCCGCGAGCCCGAGCGGCCGCTCAAGGTGGGTTATCTGTCGGCCGATCTGCGTAGCCACCCCATCGCCTACAACCTCGAAGGCCTGTTCGAGAACCACGATGGGTCGGTCGTCGAGACCTATGCCTACAGCCTGGCCGCCGCCCCCGACGAGGTAACAAACCGGCTGACGCAAAAGGTCAACCAGTGGCGCAACGTTGCCGGTCTCGGCGAGGCGGAGATCGCCGAGCGCGCGCGGCAGGATGGCATCGACATCCTGGTGCTGCTGGCCGCGCATATCGGCGACAACCGGCCGCTGGTCGCAGCCTATGGAGCCGCTCCGGTCCAGATCGCCTTTCACGATGTCATGAGCAGCGGAGTCGCCGCCATCGGCTATTGGCTCACGGACTGGGTGTTGCACCCTCAGGACACGCCCGAGCAATTCACCGAAAGGCTGGTGCGGCTGCCTTGCTTTTATCTGCACCGACCGCCGGCCGGGGCACCCGAGCCGATGGTCGCACCCGCCGCACAGAGTCGCTATATAACATTCGGATCGTGCAATAACCCGTTAAAAATAAACGATTTAGTGGTTGACGTCTGGGGCCGGATCCTGCACCAGGTTCCAGACTCGCGGCTCCTGCTCAAATACAAAAATTGTTTCGCCGACGCTTATGTGCAGGACTGCTTTCGCAGACGCTTTGCCGAGCGCAACGTCCCAAGCGAGCGGCTGATGTTCGTCGGCGGCGATCTGGCCCGGAGCGAGCAGCTGGCGTTGCTCAACCGTATCGATGTCGCCCTCGATCCGTTTCCGTTCAACGGCTCGACTACCAGCTTCGAGGCCTTGTGGATGGGCGTGCCGCTGGTGACCATGGCCGGCGACCACTTCGTCGCCCGGGTCGGTGCCAGCTTGCTCGTGCCGCTGGGCCTTGAGGAGTGGGTGGCGCATGACGCCGATGAGTACCGCAGGATCGCGATCCGCCTCGCAGGCGAGGCGCGGGGGGCGAAGGAACCGCGGATTCGGTTGCGCCACCAGGTCGCCGCCTCGCCGCTCTGCGATGCCCGGGCTTACGCCCGCGCCATCGAGAGCGCATACCGGTCGATGTGGCGGGAGTGGTGCGCCCAGCGATGAACGATGAGCCGCAAGCCGTGCCGCGTTCGGCGGAGGCCAGCTATGAAGCCGGAAACGCCAGCTTCGCCGCGGGCGACCTCGCCGCGGCGCGCTCGGCCTACGCCGCCGCCGTTCGTCGCAAGCCGGGGTTTGCCGAGGCGCACTACAATCTTGGCATCGTGCTGCACCGGCTTGGCGACCGCGAGGGTGCCGCGCGATCGTTTGCGGCGGCGCTGACGATCCGTCCGCATCTCGCGCTGGCGCGCCTCAACCTGGCGACGCTTCGCCACGAGAGCGGGGACCTTCGGAGCGCGATCCGCCTCTACCGCGGCGTGCTTGCAGAAGAGCCGCAGCTGAGCGACGCGCTGGGCAATCTGGGGCAGGCCCTCGGGCGTCATACTGAAGCGGGAGCTCCGGCGCTGATCTGGCTCGCGCGCGCCTTGGCCGTTTCGCCCTTGGACGCCTCGACACTTTGCAATTTGGGCGCGATGCTCGACGACAACCGCGCCGCGCAGCGACGGCTCCGAGGATCCCTGGCCTTGGCCCCGATGCTGGCCGCCGCGCAACTGAACTACGGCACTCGGCTGCGCGAAGCAGCCGCGTGGCCGGCAGCGCAGCGCTGCTACCGCCGGGCACTGGTCCTTGCCCATGGCGCCGTGGCGCTGACCAATCTTGCCCTTGTCGCTCTCGATCTCAACGATGGCGTGGAGGCCGAGCGCCGCTATCGCCAGGCGCTTGCGCTCGAGCCGGCTCTTGCCGGTACGCATCGCGGCAGGGCCGAGCTGGAGCATCGGCGAGGAGAAATCGGCCGCTCTTGGCTGCGTGCCGCCCGTGCCTTGGCGATCGATCCCGACGATGGCGGCGCGGCCAACAACCTCGCCAACGCCCTCCTGGCTCTGGGCAAGGCCGGTACCGCCGTCAGCTACTACCGACAGGCCCTCGAAGCTGATTCTTCGAATCAGCTATACCATAACAACTTATTGTTCTGTTTGGCTTATGTGCCGGACTCGACTATCGAGGATCTGTACCTCGAAGCGCGCCGCTGGGAAGCCCGGCACGCGGCTTCGAATTATCGGGAGATCCTTCGGCACGACAATCCGCGGCTGCTGGATCGGAGGCTCCGGGTTGCCTATCTCTCCGCGGATTTCCGCGATCACCCCGTTGCCTGGAACCTGCTCGGGCTGCTCGAGAACCATGATCGCCCTGCGATCGCCGCTTTTGGATACGCGGAGCTCAGAACCACGCCCGATGCCATGACCGAGCGTTGCCGCGGATTGATGGAGGGTTGGCGTGATACCGCAGGCCTCAGCGATCGGGCCGTGGCGAAGCAAATCCGCAGCGACGCCATCGACATCCTCGTCACCATCGCCGGGCATACCGGGCCCAACCGTCTGGGCGTGGCCTCCTTCAGGCCGGCGCCGGTGCAAGTGAGCATGTACGACATCACGACCAGCGGGCTCGAGGTCATGGATGCCTGGCTGACCGATTCAGTGCTGCATCCGGCCGATACCGCCGAGAAGGCCACCGAGCGGTTGGTGCGGTTGGCGCGCTTTTGCGTGCATCGGCCGCCGGAAGCCTCACCCCCGCTCGTGCCGCCGCCGGTTTGCGGGCGGGGCTACGTCACTTTCGGCTCCTGCAACAATCCGGCAAAGCTGAACGAGCCCGTGGCGGCGGCCTGGGCCTCGATCCTGCGGCAGGTTCCGGGCTCGCGGCTTGCGTTGAAGTACAAGGGTTGGTTTCGCGATCCGATGGTCGCCTGCCGCTTCACCGAGCTCTTCGCCAGCCATGGCATCGCTCCGGACAGGCTGGAGCTCCTGGGAGGCGACCTTCCCAAAGCAAGCCAGCTCGCGGTGCTGAACGGGTTCGACATCGCCCTCGATCCGTTTCCCTTCAACGGATCGACCACGACCTTCGAAGCGTTGTGGATGGGGCTTCCGGTCGTGAGTCTCGCCGGCCATCGCTCAACCGGGCGAATGGGGGCCGATATGCTGCAGGGGCTTGGGCTGGGCGAGCTGGTCGCCGGCGCGGTCGAGGACTATGTCCGCATCGCCGTTGCCCTGGCGCGGGACCCGGAGCGTTTGGCGGCCCTGCGTGCGAGGCTAAGGCCGCTGCTATCGGCCTCGGCGTGGTGCGATGCGGTGGGCTACGCGCGGACGGTCGAGGCTGCCTACCGCACGCTCTGGCGAGAGTGGTGCGCCGGCGAACGGCCGTGAGCGGTACCGATCAGGTCTTTCAGGCGGCGTTCGCCTTGCACCAGGCCGGTCGCCTGGCGGAGGCGGAGGCGCTGTACGGGCATCTCTTGAGCCGCGAACCCAACCACGCCGAGGCGCTGCATTTCTCGGGCGTGCTGGCGCTGTCGGCGGGACGCCCGGACGAGGCCGTCCGGCGCATCGCCCGCGCCCTCGAGCTGGCGCCGGAAGCGGCCGATGCCCATGCCCATCTGGGTCTCGCCTTCAAAGCGGTCAGCCGCCTTGAGGAGGCGCGCGCCAGTCTCGAGACCGCCGTCCGCCTGGATCCGACCGATGCCGGCAAGCACAACAATTTGGGCGTGGTCTTGCGCGCCGCCGGCGAACCGATGGCCCCTCGCTCATTTCGCAGAGCGCTCGTCTTCGATCCCGGATTTGCCGAGGCCCACAACAACCTCGGCAATGCCGCGCACGACCTGCATGATCTCGACCAGGCCGCCGCCCGCCTCGCGCGAGCCGTCGCGCTGCGGCCCGGCTATGCCGATGCCTTGCGCAATCTCGGCACCGTGCTCGCCGCCGGCGGCGCGTTGCAGCGGGCGGTTACGGCGTATATGCGCGCGCTCGAGCTCAAACCCGATCAGCTCGATACCATCCACAATTTGGGCGCGACACTTCTGTCGCTCGACCGGGTCGAGGCGGCGCTCGCCTGCTTTCGGCGTGAAGCGGCCTCGCGCCCTGGCGAGGCCGGGGCGTGGGGCAGCCTCGGCGCCGCCGAAAAGGCCCAGGGCCGCATCGGCCGGGCGATCGTCCAGCATCGCAGGGCGCTCGCGATCGATGGCGACGACGCCTCTTCGGTCAACAATTTGGCCGATGCTCTTCAGGCGCTGGGCGATGTCACGGCGGCGGCAAGGCAGTTTCGGCGTGCAATCCAGCTTCGTCCAAAAGATCAAGATATGAACAGCAATCTATTGTTTTGTTTGTGTTACGACGCAGGCACAAGCAACGCTGGGCTCTTTGCCGAGGCGCGGCAATGGGAGTCCCGGCACGCCGCTCCCCATTACGCGCGCACCCGGACCCACGCCAACCGGGCCGAGCCCGAGCGCCTGCTCAATCTTGGCTATGTTTCGGCAGATTTCCGCGACCATCCGGTCGGCCGCAATGTCCTTGGTCTCCTCCAACACCACGACCGCCAGGAGATCCGGGTCCATTGCTATGCCGAGCAGCGACTGGCCATCGATGCCCTGACTGAGCGCTTTCGCGCGCTGTCGCCGTGCTGGCGCGCGACCACGGGGCTTCCCGATGAGGCGATCGCCGCCCTCATCGGCAAGGACCAAATCGATATCCTCGTGCTGCTGGCTGGGCATACCGGGCACAACCGGCTCGGCGTGGCCGCCCATCGGCCGGCGCCGGTGCAGGTGAGCTTCCATGACGTGACGACGAGCGGCCTCGGCGTCATGGATGCCTGGCTCACCGACGCCGTCCTCCATCCCGACGACAGCACCGAGGCGTTCACCGAAGCCCTGGTGCGGCTCCCATGCTTTTACCTGCATCGACCGCCTGATCCCTCGCCGGCGGTCGCGCCGCCGCCGCATCTGAGCACCGGCCGGATCACCTTCGGCTCATGCAACAATCCGGCGAAGCTGGGCGAGAGGGTGATCGAGACGTGGTCGGCGATCCTCAGATCGGTCCCGGGTGCGCGCCTGCTCTTGAAGTACGTCGATTGGTTCGCCGACCCGGCGGTGGCGGGGCGCATTGCCGGCATGTTTCAACGCCACGGGATCGGCCCGGAGCGACTCGATTTCCTTGGCGGCGATCTCAGGCGCGTGGAGCAGCTGGCGGTACTGCATCGGATCGACATTGCGCTCGATCCATTCCCCTTCAACGGCTCGACCACCACCTTCGAGGCGCTATGGATGGGGGTTCCGGTGGTGAGCCTCGCGGGCGGGCGCTTCGTCGGGCGCGTGGGGGCGAGCGTGTCGGCGCAGCTCGGCCTCGACGATTTGGTTGCCGCGACAACGGCGGACTACGTTCGGATCGCCGTCGCCCTGGCAGCGGACCATGGCCGCCTGGCAAGGCTTCGAAGTGACCTGCGTCCTCGCCTGGCAGCCTCGCCGCTCTTGGATGCCCCGGCCTATGCGCGATCCGTCGAGCAAGCCTATCGGGAGCTGTGGCGCACCTGGTGCGCCAACCGGCGGGGCGTCAGGCCCGCGGATTGAGGGCGGGCTCGGAACGCGCTCGGCACCATTCCCGCCATAATCCGCGACAGGCCGCTTCAAATTGGCGGGCATAGTCCCGGCCATCGGCAAGCGGAGAGGCGGCGATCTGTTGGCGCAAATCCGCGCGGAGCCGGCGCAGGCGGCTCGGATCGCGAGCGAGCCCG
This sequence comes from Pseudomonadota bacterium, assembly GCA_016195085.1. Classification (NCBI taxonomy): domain Bacteria; kingdom Pseudomonadati; phylum Pseudomonadota; species Pseudomonadota bacterium. Next base: position 55,190 of record JACQAG010000054.1, read on the forward strand.
ACGGCAATCCGCACATAGGTCTCCGGGTCTCCGGCCACCAGCGTCTCTAGGCCGACCCGGACCAGCATGCTGGCGCCCTGACGGGCGACCAAGGTGTTTCCTGCGAGCGTGACGATAGGCACGCCCATCCACAGGACTTCGGCGCTCGACAGGCCGCCGGTGAAGGGCAGAGGGTCGAGCGCGATGTCGACGCTACCCAGCGCCGCCAGATGGCCGCGGGCAGCGGGCACGCGGCCGAGATACCGGACCCGCTCCCGGTCGATACCGGCTTCGGCGAGGGAATAGGTCAACCGCCGCCTCGGCCCCGACTCGGAGAGCGCGATCGCCTTCACCAGCAAACGCGCCTCCGGCAGCGCATCCAGGATGCGCGCCCAAAGCGTTAGGGTCTCGGGCGTCAGCTTGGTAAGGTTGTTGAAGGAGCCGAGCGTCACATGTCCCGAGCGGTCAGCCGGCAAAGGCTCGACCGCCGGGGCGTCCTGTGGCGGCTCGAACACGGCAAAGCCGGCATCGAGGCGCAGGAGCCGGTCCTGGTCGGCATCAGCGCCATCGCCCGGCGGATCCAGCCAGCGGTCGGTGATCCTGGCGTCGATGGCGCTCAAGCCGGTCGCGGTCACGTGATTGAGGGCGGCGATCTGGATGGGGGCCTTGCGGCAGGCGAAGCGGCGCCGATCGCGGGCGAGGTAGCCGGTGACCGACACCATGATGTCGACGCCATCGGCGCGGGCGGCGGCGGCGACGGCGTCGTCGTCCAATCCGGCGATGTCGCGCCAACCGTCCGCCATGGCGCGCAGACGTTCGGTATCGTCATCCGGCCGCGCCACCTCGGCATAGCCCAGAACCCGGAACCGGTGGCGATCATGGTGAGCCCACAGCGGGCGCAGTTGCATGAGGAATTGATGCCGCCTCAGGTCCGGAGAGAGGTAGGCGATGGTCAGTCGACGCTCGGGGTCGGCGGAATTGGCGAAGCTTGGTGCCGGCCCGCAATTCCTCTCGGCCATGCGCCCCCAACGGCGACTTGCCCGCGACTGCCGAGCGGCGTCGGATTCGGGCATGAAGCAAAGCGCGAAGATGAGGTTGCTGTGGGGATCATCGTCCTCGGGCTTCAGAGCGATGGCACGGTCATAGGCGCGGACCGCATCGGCAAAGCGGCCGCGATCCCTGAGATGGTTGGCGCGGTTGAACCACGCCTCGGCATAGGCCGGCTCCAAGGCGAGCGCGCGGGCGAAGCGAGCCTCGGCGCGGTCGTCGTCGGCGAGTGCTGCCAGCGAGCCCAAGGCGAACCAGGCATCGGCATAGTTGAAATCGTGGGCGATCGTCCGCCACAAGGTGCGCTCGGCCGCGGCACCTTCTCCTTCGTCAACGAGCGCGCCGCCCAGATTGGTCAATATCGGCACCACCCCAGGAGCCAGCGCCACCGCCCGGCGGTAGGAGCCCGCGGCCTCCTCGCCTCGCCCGAGGCGCTTCAGCGCGTTGCCGAGATTGCTGTGGTAAAGCGCTTGATCGGAGGAGATTTGGATGGCGCGACCGATCAGGTCTATCGATTCGGCGGGACGGCCCATGTCGGAAAAGGCCACACCGAGGAGATGCAATGCATCGGCGTGCTGCTGCTCGCGCTGGAGAATCGCACGATAGAGTTGGGCCGCTTCGCCGATGCGCCCGGCGCCATGCAGGCTGATCGCTTGCGCCAGGATCTCGCTCACTAGCATCGGCCGGCGGGGCTCAGTCGACATGGGCAAAGGCCCCTGGATCTGCGCGCCCCAACCGGCTAAACCCTAGGCCGATGTCGATTTTTACCGGCAAGAACGTGCTCGTCACCGGCGGCACCGGCCTCATCGGTCGCCCGTTGGTGGAAATGCTGCTTGCCGAGCGGGCGGCGGTGCGCGTCGCCTCGCTCGACGATCCATCACGGGTGGTGCCGGGGGCCGAGTTTCGTCGTCTCGACCTTACGGTGCTCGACAATTGCCTCGAGGCTTGCCGCGACATCGATCATGTCTTTCATCTTGCCGGCATCAAAGGCTCGCCGGCAATGACGCATTCCCGGCCGGCCAGCTTCTTCTTCCCGACGATCTCGTTCAACACCAACATGATGGAGGCGGCGCGCCGGTGTGCCGTCGAGCGCTATCTCTTCACCTCCACCGTCGGCGTCTATTCCCCGGCGGAGGTGATGCACGAGGACGATGTCTGGCGGAGCTTCCCCTCGCCGAACGATCGCTTCGCCGGATGGGCGAAGCGCATGGGCGAGCTGCAGGCGGAGGCTTATGCGCTCGAATATGGCTGGGACAAGATCGGCATCGTGCGGCCGCCCAACGTCTATGGACCGTTCGACAACTTCGATCCCGAGGGCGGCATGGTCGTGCCCTCGCTCATTCGCCGCGCCGTCGACGGCGAGCGGCCGCTGACGGTCTGGGGCGACGGCACGCCGGTGCGCGACTTCATCCATGCCCGCGACGTGGCCCGCGGCATGCTGGTTGTGATGGAGAAGGGACTCGGCCCTCCGGTCAATCTCGGCTCCGGGACCGGAACCTCGATTCGCCGGCTGGTCGAGGTCGTGGTCGCCGCGCTGGGCGAGCCCTGCGAGGTCGCGTGGGATACCAGCAAGCCGGCAGGCGACCGCATGCGGGTGCTGGACGTCGCGCGCGCGCGCGCGATCGGCTTTGAGGCGGAGGTCTCGATCGAGGACGGTATCGCCGAGACCCTGGCTTGGTACCGAGCCAACCGCGCCGGTCTGCCCAAAAGGTACGACGTGTTCAAGGATCAAGTCTTCCGGCCCTGACGTCGTGCGCATACCTGACATGCTGCGACGGTCATGGAATGTCTCAAATGGTGTTACCAATTGCCATCCTGTCGGGGGCCAAGACAGGAGCGATCGTCATGAGCAGGAATATGGTGTTTGCGACCGTCGCGGCGGCATTTCTCGGCCTTGTCGGGCCGGCCGTCGCAGGCGATCCGCCTACGGCGGATACGACCGTGACCTTCCAGTGCCCGGGAGAATCGCCGCAGCAGTTCCACTACTACGGCTCTCGCGCAGGACGCAGCGACGAAACCGCCAAATTGGAGGCCCAGTGGTACTGGAACCGGACGCGAGCCGATCATGGAGCAGGCTGCACGATCCTCAGCCCAAAATAGCTATCGGACGCCGCCGCGCCGCATCCTAGTCGTCGACCTGCCCATCGGGCTCGTAGACGATGATGCGGCTGCCGGCGGCGCCGATCCCGACGGGGACGTGGATGAGCCGGCTCAAACGGTCGGTGACCGCCGCGCGCTTGCCGGGCTCGACGAGGAAAGCCATGAAGCCGCCGCCGCCGGCGCCGAGGAGCTTGCCGCCGGTGGCGCCAGCGGCCATCGCCGCCTCGTAGATCTCGTCGATATGCGCGTTGGACACGCTGTCGGCGAGCTCGCGCTTCAGCCGCCAGCCCTCGTGCAGGAGCCGGCCCAGCTCCGTCATCTTGCGCATCGGGTTCGTCAAGATCGCCTCGGCCTCGTCCACCATCTGGGTCATGGTGCGCAGCTGGGTGGCACGCTTGTCGAGATTGGCGATCTTCTCCCTGGCGATGTCGGTCGAATAGCGCGAAACGCCGGTGAAGAACAGCAGCAGCCCTTGCTCGAGCTCCTGGCGCTTCACGTCGGGGATGACGATCGGCCGCACCTCGAAGCGCCCGTCGGTGCCGAAATTGATGCGCGCGAGGCCGCCATAGGCGGCCCAGATCTGGTCCTGGCTGCCGACGCTCTCGCCGATGATTTCCTGCTCGATGCGGATCGTCTCTTCCGCAAGCTTGCGCTTGGTGATCATCTTGCCTTGCAAGGCGAAGAGCGCGTTGAGCAGCCCGGCGGTGAAGGACGAGCTGGATCCGAGGCCGGAGCGCGCCGGCAGATCGCCATCATGGTGGATCTCGATGCCGGACTCGAACGGGTGCTCCTGCAGGACGGCGCGCACCGAGGGATGGACGATGTCGTCGATGGCCTTCACCAGCTCGATGCGGGCGTAGACGATCCGGTGCTTGTGCTCGAAGAACGGCGGCAGCGGCCTGACGGTGATGTAGCAGTATTTGTTGATGGCCGTTCCCAGCACGGCGCCCCCGTGCTCCCGGTACCATCTCGGATAGTCCGTACCGCCTCCGAACAGAGATACGCGGAACGGGGTGCGACTGATGATCATGAGTCCTCGCCGACCGGACGCCGGGATTCCCGGAAGAACGCGGTCGCTCCCGACAGGCTTTCGGGCGTGCCGATGTCGATGAATGCCCCCTGGCGCACCACCGCATGTAGCGCACTTGGCTGGAGCTTTTCCAGGAAATCCCGCTCGAGCGACGGACCATCGCTGCCGGCCAGGCGATCCAGCGCCTGCCGTCCGAAGCAGTACAGCCCGGCATTGATGAGAGCGGGGCCCGCGCTGGACGGATCCTTCTCGACGAAGCGCTCGACATTGCCCTGGCGGCCCACGATCACGCGGCCGTAGCGTCTGGCGTCGGCGACCTCCACGCACAGCATCGAGGCTTCGGCGCCGCTCTTTTGATGCTCGCTCACCACACCCGCCAGCTCGACCTCGACGGCGCTGTCGCCATTCAACACCAGCACCGGATCGGAATGGAGCTGCTTCATGGCGAATCTGAGCGCGCCAGCGGTTCCCAGCGGCGCCGGCTCGACCACGGGGATGACGGACAGGCGATCCGGCGCTCTGCCGCTCAGATGCGCCAGAACACGCTCGGCCAGGTGGCCGAGGCAGAGCACGACCCGTTCGAGCCCGGCTGCTTCGAGCCGGACGAGCAACAAATCGAGAAAGGTGGTGCCACCGATCGGCGCCAGGACTTTCGGTGTGCTGCCGAGCACGCCCGCGATGCGGGTGCCCTGGCCCCCGGCGAGCACCACCGCGTCGATCTTGGCTAAGGTCCCGGGCATGGTCCTGAAGCCGTTGCGCCCGGCATGAGCCCGTTCACGCGGCGCGGCGGACGGTCTCACGATACCAGCCGTGAGTCCGTCCGAGACCCGTGTCGAGATCGGTCCGGGGTTTCCAGCCCATGGCGGCCAGGCGCGAGCCTTCGAGGCGTTTCAGCGGCATGCCGTCGGGCTTGTCGGCGAGGTATCGGAATTCGCCATGATAGCCGATCACGGCGGCGATGCGGCTCGCGAGCTCGGCGATCGACACGTCCTCGCCCAGGCCGAGATTGATGACGCGCTCATTGCTGTATCGTTCCATGAGGAAGACGAGGCCGTCGGCGGCATCGTCGACGTAGAGGAACTCCCGCCTTGGCGTGCCCGTGCCCCAGATCTCCACCGGACCGCCGGACGACGTCGCCGCATCGACCTTGCGGATCAGCGCCGGCACGACATGGCTGGAGCCGAGATCGAAGTTGTCGCCGGGACCGTAGAGGTTGGTCGGAATGACGGCGATGAAATCCTTGCCATGCTGGCGGCGATAGGCCTGGCAGAGCTTGATGCCGGCGATCTTGGCCACCGCATACCACTCATTCGTCGGCTCGAGCGGACCAGTGAGCAGCGCCTCCTCACGCATGGGCTGGGCGCAGAGCCTCGGATAGACGCAAGATGAACCGAGGAACATCAGCTTGGCGACCCCAGCCTTGGCCGCAGCATGGATGACGTTCGCCTCGATCGCCAGGTTGTCGTAGAGAAACTCCGCCGGCCGGCTGTCATTGGCGAGGATGCCGCCGACGACGGCGGCGGCGAGAATGATCGCGTCGGGCCGCATCTCGGCGAGCCATGCCTCGACCGCCGCCTGCTGCCTCAAATCGAGCGCCGCCCGCTCGACCGTCAAGACCGTCGCGCCGTCGGCCGCCAGCCGGCGCGCCAGCGCCGCGCCGACCATGCCCTTGTGTCCGGCGACCCAGACGCGCTTGTGGGCGAGGGGGAACAACGTGCCTGCCGCCATGGTCCTGGCCTCAGACGTTCGAGTACACCGAGTTCTGCAGCATGGTGTAGCCCTTGATCATCTCCTTGATGCCGTCGTCGAGGCTGTATTTCGGCCGGAAGCCAGTCTGCTCGATCTTGGCGTTGGAGACGATGTAGTCGCGCTTGTCCGGATCTTCACCGATTGGCGCCTCGAGAAAGACGAACTTGGGCAGATGCGTGCGAATGCGCTCGCACAGCTCCAGCTTCGACAAATTCGCATCCGACAGGCCGACATTATAGGCCTGGTCGCGCATCTCCTCGAAATTGGCGAGCCCGTGCAGGAAGGTGCGGGCGACGTCGCGGACGTGGATAAAGTTGCGCTTGAAGTGCGGCTCGAACAGCACCACCGCGCGGTCGTTGAGGGCGCGATAGACGAAGTCATTGACCAGGAGGTCGATACGCATGCGCGGGCTCATGCCGAACACAGTGGCGAGCCGGAAGCTGATGGCGTTCCCGTGCTCGAGCGCGATCGCCTCCGCCTCGACCTTGGTACGGCCATAGAGGGAGATGGGGTTGAGCGAGTCGTTCTCGGTGATCGCCTTGCCCTTCTGGCCGATGCCATAGCCGGAATTGGTGATCGGCATCAGCAGGCGCTGGCCGCGGCTCATCAGCTTCGTCAGGCTGGCGATGGCGTCGCGGTTGACGCTGACGGCACCGATCTTGTCGCGGTCGCAAAGCGGGGCGCCAACCAAGGCGGCGAGCGGAATTACCACGTCGGCCTGCTTCAGGAGCGGCTTCAGGGTCGCCTCGTCGCGCGCATCGCCGCGGACCACCGAAAAGTTCGGATCGGCGCACACGTGGTTGAGCGAATTCTGCTTGAACAGGAAATTATCGATCACGGCGACTCGATGGCCGTCGGCCAGGAGTGCCGGCACCAGCGTGGATCCGAGATAGCCGGCGCCGCCGGTCACGACGATCGAGTAGGTCTGAGCCATGCGCGCAATCCTAGCAGATTCGCCTTGGGGAGGGACGCCTCAGGCGCCGTCTGCGTCGCTGCGTCAATTGCAGGTGCGGTCGAGCACGTGGTGCAGGCGTTCGATCTGCGCCGTGAGGTCGGTCGGATGGTTGCCGACGAAGAAGCCGTGGTCGTGAGCGGTATCCGCGTTCGGCGTCGACCCGCCCACGACCTCGTAGTCGAAATACTTGATGGCGGGATGCCTGAGGAAATTGCCGCCGGTGATGATGCGGAAGCCGATATCGGCTTCCTTGAGCGCGGCGAACACCCGCTCGCGCGCGATGTTGCGCTCGGGGTTGAGGATGATGGTGAAGGAGAAGGCGGAGCTCTTGCCGTTCTCGCGCTGGATGATGAAGCGGGGATCCTTGCCCAGGAGCTGGTGAAACAGCGCCATGTTCCGGCGCCGCTGCACGGTCATTCCCGGCAGCTTCTTCAGCTGCTCCACGCCGATCGCTCCCGAAAGCTCGATCGGCCGCACATTGTAGCCGGGCATGATGAACTTATAGGCTTCGTAGAAGTCGCTTCCCGAACGGCGATAGACCGGGCTGTCGGGCGGCAGATCGCGGGTCCAGCCGTGGTTGCGGATGACACGCATGAGATGCGCGAGCTCCGTATCGTCGGTGATCACCATCCCGCCTTCCATGGTCGAGATGTGGTGGGAGAAGAAGGTGCTGTGCGTACCGACATCGCCGAAGGTGCCAGCCTTGCGGCCCGCCAGCTCGGCATCCATGGACTCGCAATTGTCTTCCATGAAGAACAGGCCCTGCGCGTCGGCGAAGCGCCGCATGGCGTCGAGCGCAGCCGGATTCCCGAGGATCGAGACGGCAAGGATCATGCGCGTGCGGGCCCCAAGCGCGGCCTCGAGCTTGGAGACATCCATGTTGAGGGTCTCGAGCTCGACATCGACGAACTTCAGCTTGAGGCCGTATTGCTGCAGGGGATGATAGGTGGTGCTCCAGGAAATGGCGGGCACGATCACCTCGTCGCCGCGCTGGAGAGGTCTGTCCTTCTTGTGGAAGAAGGCCGCGACCGCCACCAGGTTGGCCGAGGATCCGGAGTTCACCATGACCGCATGCTTGGCGCCGAAATAGGCGGCGAACGCCTCCTCGAAGGCGCGCACATTCGGACCCATGGTGAACTGTCCCGACGCGATCACACGGTTGATCGCCTCGATCTCCTCCTGGCCCCAGGTCGGGGTGGCGAGCTCGTAGAACATCCTCACCCCGCCTTGCGCGTCATTGCCACGTGCGAGACCATCAGAAGGGTCCGCGGAACTGGCTCTGGTAAGCGAGCTTGGCGCGCTCCGGATCGGGCCGCCAGGATTTGTCCTTCGGCTTGACCATGCGGTGTGCCGTCTCGGCGATCGTGCCGGGATTAGGGTAATAGAGCGCTTCCAGCGCCGGCGTCGTCGGGCAGGTCGTCGGCATGAAGCCCATGCGTTTGACGGCGATCCCGGCCTCCGACCCTACCTCCTCGAAGACCCGGGCGACGATTTCAGCCGAGGCCCCGCCGCAGGTCCAGGCATTGTCGACGACCAGAAGGCGCTTCGTGCGACGCGCCGAGGCGATGATGGTGTCCACGTCGAGCGGCACCAGGCTGATGGGATCGATCACTTCGGCGCGAATGCCGACCTCGGCCAGGAGCTCGGCCGATCTGAGGCACTCGACCACCATGTTGGACACGCCGACCATGGTTATGTCGTCGCCCTTCATTGCCACCCGCCCCTTGCCGAGCGGCACCGTGAAGGGCGCCTCAGGCGTATAGGCTTCGGTCGGATAGAGGAGGCGGTGCTCGACGAAGATCGTCGGGTTGTCGTCTCGAATGGCTGCGATGAGGCAGCCCTTGGCGTCATGGGCGTTGGACGGTGCGACGACCTTGAGGCCCGGCACATGCATGAACATGGCATGCAGACCCTGGCTGTGCTGCGCGCCTTGGCCCCAGGATTTGCCGATCATGCTGCGCACCACCATCGGCACCTTGACCGAGCCGCCATACATGTAATGAGCCTTGGCGGCCATGTTGATGAGCTGGTTCATGCACAGCATGAGGAAGTCCATGCGGATGTGCACATGGATCGGCCGCATGCCGGCCATCGCCGCGCCGATCGCCATGCCCGACATCGCGTCTTCGGAGAGCGGCGTGTTGAATACGCGATCGCGACCGAAGCGCTGCTGCAATCCGAGGGTCGAGCCTTGAATGCCCTTGGGATCGTCCACGTCGAGCCCGAACAGGAAGACCGAAGGGTCCCGCTCCATTTCTTGGATCACCGCTTCCTTGAGCGCATCCACATAGCGCAGGATGCGGCCGGGATGCGCCGCTTCAGGAGGCATAGACCTGCTCCATCAGCTCGCGGGGCTCCGGGAACGGGCTCTCCTCGGCAAATCGGATCGCCTCCGCGACGAGCGTCTCGACCTCGCGATCGACGGCGGCGCGGGCTGTGGCATCGAGCGCTCGGCCGGCGCTCTCCACCTGATCGGTGCTGCGCCAGCGCTCGAGCTCGTCCTTGCCGCGATAGCCGATGTGGTAGTCCTCGCCGGGCCCGACATGCTCCTTCCAGCGGTAAACATGGGCCTCGATGAACACTGGACCGGAAGCGCCACTGCGCATGGCGGCGACGGCCTCCGCGGTCGCCGATCGGATGGCGAAGACGTCCCCGTCGGCGATCTTGTGCGCCGGGATGCCGAAGGTCTCGACGCGCTCGCAGAGCCGATCGGTCGCCCAACGCTTCGATTGTGGAGTGTGGATCGCGTAAAAATTGTTCTCGCAGACGAACAGCATCGGCAGGCGATGCAGGCTCGCGAAGTTGAGGGACTCGTAGAACACGCCCTCCTCGGTCGCCCCGTCGCCGAAGAAGGCGGCTACCACCTGTCCCTTGCCGCGGCGCTTGTAGGCGAGCGCGTAGCCCATGGCGATCGGCACGGTGGTTCCGACGACGGCGGAGGTGCCCAGCACGTTGGCCGCCATGTCGACGAGATGCATGGAGCCGCCCTTGCCGCGGGCGCAGCCGGTCGCCTTGCCATAGAGCTCGGCGAACATGCCCTTGAGGTTGCCGCCCTTGGCTAGATAGGTGGCGTGGCCCCGATAGGTGCCCGATACGGCATCATCGGCGCGGAGCGCATCGCACACTCCCACCGCCACGGACTCCTGGCCGATCGATAGATGCACCGGGCTTTTGATCTTGTCCGTGGGGTAGATGCGCGCCACTTCCTCTTCGGCGCGCCGGATCAGCCGCAACGACCGGTAGATGCGCGTGAGGTCGGCTTTGCTGAGATCGGAAAGGTTGGGTTTCGCCACGCCATAGCCTCGTCGCCTGCCGCCGGCGACCATGCAAAATGCGATCCGCGGACTCTCGCTCCTACTATCAGAGCCACCGGCGAGCGTACAGGTCTTTGTACCGCTCAAGGCCCCTCGAGCGTGATCGCCCGGGCCGGAGCGCCGCTTTGATAGATACGCCACGCCTCGGTGTAGGCTCGCTCGAGATTGCGCGCGAGGCGGGCTGAGTCGAATAGCGGGTGGGTCTCGCGGTTGCGTCTGAGCTGCGCCTTCAGCCGGGCCATCTCGACCGGAGATTGGGCGAGCTCGACCGCCATCGCCTCGAAGCCGGCGACCGTCGTGGCGGACAGCTCCTCCATGCCGATGCCCGCATTGAGGCTGGCGCCGACGCGGGCGGGCATGGTCTCGCCGATGAGGGTGAGCACCGGTAGCCCGGCCCAGAGCGCATCCAGGCTGGTCACGCCCGAGGTGTAGAGGAAGGTGTCGATGAACAGGTCGGCGAGGCTGAGCCGCGCCAGGTGGTCGGCCTTGGCCGGTGGCGGCGGCGTGAAGACCAGCCGTTCCGGCTCGATTCCGGCGGCGGCGGCAGCGCGTCTGAGATTGCGCGCGCCGACCGGGTCGTAGTCATTGAGCCACAGGACCGCGTTCGGGATCCGCGCCAGGATACGCATCCACGCGGCAAAGGCCGTGGGGTCGATCTTGTAGAAGCCACCGAAATTCGCCAACACGAAGCCGTGCGCAGGCAGACCCCATTTGCCCCGATCGGACTCCGGCATCGCCATGTCGAGGGGCGGGGCAGGGTAGTAGCTGGGCGGCAACCTGATCAGCTTTTCGGAATAGAAGGCATCGATTCCCGGTCCGAACAAGACGCTGTCGCCGATGACGTAGTCCACGAAGTCGGTGCCGGTCGGCCCGACATAGCAATGGTGCAGCATTTGCAGCGGCGCAATCCGCTGGCTCATGACCGAAAGCGACAAGAGCCCGTCATTGCCGGAGAGATAGCCGTCAAGGTCGACCAGGATATCGAGCCCATCGGCGGCGATCGCGCGTTGAAAGGCTTCACGGTCCGCGCCATCGACCGCGCGGAAGGCATGCGCCGCCGCGGCTAGCCGCTCTTGCAGGCGATCGTCGGCTCGAGTCGAGTAGAGGTAGACCTCGAAGGCGTCGCGATCATGCGCGGCGACGATGGGCAGCTGTGCCGCGCCGATGTGGTGGTCCCAAAGCTTGCTCGACAGGTATCCCAGCCGAATCCGCCCTCGGCCGGTCCTGCGATCCGCCGGCCATGCCGGTTCGCGTGGCGCAAATCGGTGCCGGGCGAAGTGGCGCGCGGCCTCGAAGAGCGTCCTGCTGTCCACCGCCAGAAACAGGAACAGGACGGGATTGACCAGGAAGCGGGCACTGTCCTCTTCGATCGCCGCCCGCACGAGCTCGCCCACGCGCCTTGTGTAGTCGCGACGGGTCGGCCAATCCGCCTGATTCAGCATGTGGAAATAGTAGATATGCTCGTGGAATTGCGGGTTGCCAAAGTCGAGATCGACCGCCCGCTGCATCAAGGCGACACCCCGTTCCTTCTCGCCCAGCAGGTAGAGATTTCGGCCGGCGAGGAACTGCAGCTCCGGGATCTCGGATCCCAGCATCGCCACCCGCTGCATGTGCGCGATCGCCGACGCGCGCTGCGCCAGATTGAAGGCGCTCTGACCAAGAGCCACCTGCGGAAGCATGGCTGCGGGGGCGAGCGCAAGCTGCCGGCGGCCGGCGGTGACCGCCATCCGGTCCTCCCTCAGGGCGGTTGCCACGCGGGCGATTTCGCCCTCCAGCGTCGCGCTGTCTGGGTGGAGCGTGCGTGCGCGAACGAGAATCGCAAGGGTGGCTCTCGCGCGGTTCGAGGCGATACTAAGCGAGCCCAGATGCTCGATGGCTTCCAGCGAGGCCAGGGAAACCGCAAGCCCGCGCCAATAGCCGGCAATGGCGCTGCCTGCATCGCCGCGGCGTTCGGCGTCGAGTGCCAGCTGGAATCGGCTTGGCGAGTCCGCGGGCGCAAGCGCAAGGACCCGCCTCAGCGCCGCGCAGGCTTCAGCGCTCTGGCCGCGGGTCGTGTATGCCGAGGCGAGGTGCCGCCAACGCCGCAATAGCCCGGCATCGTCCGTTGTCTCTGCCAACCAGCCTCCCAGCGAGTTGCCTTGAAGATATCGGCAACCCCACGGCCTGTGCCACAATTGCTGTTGTTGACCCATTGCAATCTACGCTATCGACGGCTCCGTCCCGCGCGGCTGCCACTCGCGAGGCGGAACTAACGCCTATGGACGTCATCGATCGATCGATCAAAGCGGCGCTGCGCCTCTACAACGACGGCAACCCGGATGCGGCCGAGCAAGTATGCAGGGGCATTCTCAAGGTCGAGCCGACCAATGCCGAGGTTCTGCATCTCCTGGCGCAGTTCGACTGTCGCCTCGGGCGGGCGCGGCGCGCGGCCGGAATCGCCCGCCAGGCGATCGCGCTGGAGCCGGCACGGGCAAAATTTCTGCTGACCCTAGGGACCGCCGAACAGGAGATGCGCAACGAGAAGGCCGCTGGCGACGGCTACCGGCGCTCCATCGCCGTCGATATCGAGCACGCTGAAGCCCATCTCAATTTAGGCGCGTTGCAGCCGATTCGAAGCAAGAGCGCACGCGCCTGCTGGCGACGGGCGGCGGTGTTGCGCCCTGATCTTCCCGAGGTCCACAACAATTTGGCGGGCAGGGCGCTCGCCAGCGCCAAGGTCGTCGAAGCCGAGCGGCGTTTCGGCCGCGCTCTGTCGCTGCGGCCAAGCTACCCGCAAGCGTGGAATGGCCTCGCCAGCGCGGCAGGAGCGACCGGAGCCATGCATCGCTCGTTGCTGGCGGCGCGCCGGGCGCTGGCTCTGGCGCCGGCCTTTGCCGAAGCCATGAACAATCAAGGCACCATCCTGGTGGCGGCGGGCGCGGTTGGACCTGCCGTGCGGTGGCTTTCGCGAGCGGTGGCGACTGCGCCGGGTTATGCCGATGCCGGCAGCAATTTGCTCTTTGCCTTTGCCTACGACGACTCGATCGCCCTCGCGGCGCTGTTCGCCGCGCAGCTCGCCTGGGCGAAGCGACACGCGCCCGTGCTACGGCCGCTCGAGACACGCCACGGCAATGCGCCGGAACCGGAGCGTCGCCTGCGCGTGGGCTATGTCTCGGCGGATTTTCGCGAGCACCCGATTGCTTGGAATGTCGAGGGTTTGTTCGAGCACCACGATCGGCGGAGCGTCGAGCTCCATCTCTATTCCTCGACCGTCAGCGCGGATCGAACGACGGAGCGGCTGCGCCGCCTGGCCGAGCACTGGCACGATGCAACCGACCTCGGAGCGGCGGATATCGCCGAGGCAGTGCGCCGCGACGGCATCGACGTGCTGGTGAGTCTGGCGCCGCACACCGCCTCCAATCGGCCGCTGTTCATGGCCTACCGGCCAGCGCCGGTCCAGGTGGCTTTCCACGGCATCGGCTCGACCGGCCTCGAGGCAGTCTCCTATTGGATCACCGATCCGGTCCTGCACCCCGAGGACAGCCGGGAAGCCTTCACCGAGGAGCTCGTGCGCCTGCCGTGCTTCTATCTGCATCGCCCGCCCGAGGACGCCCCCGAGCCGAGCGGCGTGCCCAGCCTCGCCTTGGGGGCGATAACCTTCGGTTCCTGCAACAACCCGGCGAAGCTCTCGCCGGCGGCCGTCAGGCTGTGGGCAGAGGTGCTGCGAGCCTTGCCCGCCAGCCGCCTGCTGGTGAAATACGTCGATCGATTCCGCGATCCCTTGGCCGCGCGGCGTCTGCTCGAGGCATTCGCGGCATACGGCATTGGCGAGGAGCGCATTGTCCGCTCGGGCGGTCTCTTGGATCGTCGCGGCCAGCTCGAGCTGCTGAGCAGCGTCGACATTGCCCTCGACCCCGTGCCGTTCAACGGCTCGACCACCAGTTTCGAGGCGCTGTGGATGGGAGTGCCCCTGGTGACCTTGCTGGGGGATCGGTTTGTCGGGCGGGTCGGAGCGAGCTTGCTCCAGCAAGTCGGGTTGGCAGACCTCATCGCCCGGACGCCGGCGGACTACGTCGCGATCGCCGCTCGGCTCGCGGGCGATGGACAGCGTCTGAAGGCGTTGCGTGCCTCGCTCAGGCAGCGAGTCGCCGCATCGCCGCTATGCGATGCGCCGGCGCATGCGCGTTCGATCGACGCGGCCTACCGCATGATGTGGCGGCGATGGTGCCGCCGTCCGTGACCTCGATCATGCAGCGAGGACTGGATGAGCACCGCGCCGGCCGCCTTGCCCAGGCGGAGAGCTGTTATCGAGAAGCGCTGGCCGGCGATCCCGACAATCCCGACGCGCTGCATCTCCTCGGCGTCATCGAGCTCGATCGCGGCAACATCGAAGCGGCACTTGGCCTGATCGGCCGCGCGGTCGAGCGCGACGATCGGCGCGGAGAGTTCCGCGTCAATCTCGCCAATGCCCTGCAGGCGGCCGGGCGGCGGGCCGACGCGCTCGTCCAATATCGACGCGCGATCCAGCTGATGCCGCTCTCCCCGGAAGCCCGCAACAACATGGGCGCGGCATTGCTGGCAGGGGGCGACTTCACCCAGGCCGTCGCCAGCCTGAAATCGGCGATCGCCATCCGGCGCGACTATGGCGAGGCGCACTACAATCTGGGCACGGCGCTTGGCAACCTCGACCGATACCAGGCGGCGCTGGCGGAGTTTCGGATCGCGCTGGCGCTGCTCCCCGCCCATGCCGGCGCCTGGACCAATCTCGGCTTCGCCTGCCACAATCTAGGCGATGCACCGACGGCGGTCGCCTGCATCGGTCGCGCCGTTCGGCTCCGCCCGGACCATCCTGGAACCCGCACGAATCTCATCAGCGCCATGCGTCTGGTCGATGGGATCGGTCCCGGCGAGGAGCTGGCGGAGTGCACGGAATTCGGCAGGCGCTTCGGCGCTCCGCTGGCAGGGGCGCTGCCTGAGCTGGGGCGCGATCGCAATCCGGACCGTCGATTGCGGGTGGGCTATGTCGCCGCCGACGGGTTTCGCCTGCACACCGCGTCCGTCAGCATCTTGCCGCTGATGGAAGCCCAGGAGCGGCAAGGTTTCGAGTTGTTCTGCTATTCCGATGTCACCACCGCCAAGGAAGACGGGGTGACGGCACGGTATCGCGCCTGCGCATCGGAGTACCGGATGACGGCGGGGCTCGACGATCACGCCTTGGCCGAGCGAATTCGCGGCGACGCTATCGACGTGCTCGTGGACGTCATCGGCTATCCAAGCGGCTCGCGGCTGTTGGCTTTGGCGCGGCGGCCGGCGCCGGTGCAGGTGAACTTGCTCTTGATGGGCAGCTTCGGGCTGCCGGCGGTGGGGTGGGCGATCAGCGATGAGATATTGACGCCTGCCGGCAGTGAGCGGTGGTTCGTCGAGCGCCTCTACAGGCTGCCGTTCGGCTTTTGCTACGACCCGTTGGTTCCGACGCCCGCGGTCGCCCCGGCGCCGAGCACCGGCGGGGCAGGGATCGTGTTCGGGAGCATGAACCAGCCGGCCAAGCTGTCGCCGTCGACGATCGCGGCATGGAGCGAGATATTGCGGCGTGTTCCGGATGCGCGGCTGCTGTTGAGAGGCCGGGCCTATGGAGATCCGGCAATCGCCGAACGGTTGCGCGGCGTCTTCGAGCAGCACGGCGTCCAACGCCAACGGCTCGAGCTGCGCGGCTGGGCCGCCGGCGGCAACCATCTTTCCGTCTATGGCGAGATCGACATTGCCTTGGATCCGTTTCCCTATGGCGGCGTGATCACCACCTGCGAAGCGCTGTGGAGCGGCGTTCCGGTGGTGAGCCTCATCGGCAACCGGGTCCTTGGCCGCTATGGGTTGCTGTTTCTGAGCGCCGTCGGCGAGAGGAGCCTGGCGGCGCAGAACGTCGGGGAGTATGTGGCGCGCGCAGTCGAGCTGAGCCAGGACGTCGGGCGATTGTCGGCGTTGCGTGCCAGCCTTCGCCCTCGCATGCAGGGTTCGCCCTTGTGCGACCGGGTCGGCTATGCGCGCTCGATCGAGGATGGCTATCGGGCGATGTGGCGCACGTGGTGTGGCCAGTGAGCGACGTGGTCGATCTGTTGCGAGCCGGGGCAGCGCACCAACAGGCGGGACGGCTCCCGGAAGCGCTGGAAGCCTACGAAGCAGCAGTGCGGCAGCGTCCGGACCTGGCCGAAGGGCACTATTTCGTCGGCAGCGCCTTCACGGCGATGGGGCTTCATAAGAATGCTATTCCTGCGCTCACGACCGCTCTCACGCTCAACCGCGATCTCGCGGAAGCGTGGAGCGAGCTCGGATCCGCCCATATTCTGGCGCGCGATCTGGTTCTCGCTCGCATCGCCCTCGACAAGGCCGCGGCCCTGAAGCCGCAAATGGCCGACAACCACTATCGCCGCGGCCAAGCCATGCTGGCGCTAGGCGAGCGGGAGGCGGCGATCACCGAGTTCCGCCGCGGGAGCGCCGTCGACTGCGACATTGCTGCAATCTGGACCAATCTCGGCGCCACCTGCCAGGCCCTGGAGCGCCACCGGGAAGCTCGTCTCGCGCTCCGGCGCGCCCTCACGCTGCAACCGGCCCTCCCACTTGCCCTGGACAATCTCGGTGCGCTCGAACAGGTCCTGGGGGAGGTGCGGGCCGCCTTGCCGCACCACCGCCGATCGATCGCCTCCGGCAATCTCTCGCCCGATCCGCACAGCAACATCATCATGGCGATGACCTATTTACCCGAGGTGACCGCCGATCATCTCTATGGGGAGATGCGGGCTTGGGAGACGCGCTATGTGCGCGAGCGCTATCGGGAGATACGGCCGCACGACAATCGTCGCGAACCCGATCGTCGCCTCAAGATCGGCTATCTCTCCGCCGATCTCTTCAGCCATCCCGTCGGCATCAATATCCTGGGGCTGATCGGCGCTCGTGATCGCAACCTGTTCGCCGCCTACTGCTATGCCAGCGTCGAGCAGGCCGACGGGCTCACGGAGTATCTGCGCGCCGATGCCGACGGGTGGTGCGACACGCGCCCGATGCGCGATGAGGCGATTGCCGAGCAAATCCGCAAGGACGAGATCGACATCCTAATGGTGATGGCCGGTCACACCGGCCGCAATCGCCTGGGTGTCGCCGCCTACAAGCCGGCGCCGATCCAGATCAGCTATGGCGATCTCACCACGACCGGGCTCGAGGTCATGGACTATTGGTTGACCGACGCGTTCTTGAGTCCCGATGGCGTCGATGAGCGCTTCACCGAGGCGCTGCTCCACGTGCCGATGATGGTGCTGCACCAACCGCCACCCACGGCTCCGGACGTGTCGCCGCTTCCTGCCGCCGCTGCGGGAACGATCACGTTCGGCTCCTGCAACAATCCCGCGAAGCTCAACGACCGCGTGCTTGCTCTGTGGGCGGAGATCCTGGACGAGGTTCCGGGCTCGCGACTGCTGCTGAAGTACCGAGCGGTCTTCGATATGGCCGAGGTGAAGGATCGCTTCGCCCGGCGCCTCGCCGAATACGGAGTGGCGCGCGGGCGGTTGATCTTTGCCGGCGGCAAGTTGCCGCGTCGTGAGCAGCTGATGCTCGTGGGCGGCGTGGACATTGCCCTCGATCCATTTCCCTTCACCGGGTGCACGGCGACGTTCGAGGCGCTCTGGATGGGCGTGCCGGTGATCACCCTTGCAGGCACGCGGTTTCTGGGCCGCATGGGAACGAGCTTTCTGACCCATGCCGGCTTGACCGAGCTTGTCGCCGCCGATGCCAAGGAATACCGCTCCAAGGCGGTTGCCTTGGCGCGGGACCTGCCGAGGCTGGCCGCCATGCGGGCGAGCTTGCGGGCAAGGATCGCCGGGTCGCCGCTCTGCGCGACCGAATGGTACGCGCGCACGCTCGAAGCGGCCTTTCGGGACGTCTGGCGCCGATGGTGCGCCCGCTGACGGGCGCTGCCGATGACGCGCGGTGCCGCGAGGTGCTGCGGCGGGCGCTGCTGCTGCACCAGTCGCAGCGATACGCGCTCGCCGATCCCGCCTACCGAGGGGCGCTGGCACTGGTGCCTGCGCATGCCGACGCGCTCCACCTCTATGGCTTGGTCAGGCTGCAGGCGGGCGCCGCCGCCGCCGCCGCAAGGCTGATCGGGCGCGCAATCAGGCTCAACCCAGGCTCAGCCGAATATCAGGCCAATCTCGGCCATGCCTCGGCGCTGGCGGCGCAGCATCGCGCCGCAGCGGCGGCTTTTCGCGCGGCCCTCGGCCACGAGCCCGAGCGGGCCGATTGGCGATGCGCGCTGG
This sequence comes from Pseudomonadota bacterium, assembly GCA_016195085.1. Taxonomy (NCBI): domain Bacteria; kingdom Pseudomonadati; phylum Pseudomonadota; species Pseudomonadota bacterium. Next base: position 73,646 of record JACQAG010000054.1, read on the forward strand.
GCACCGCGCTCCTCGCCCTCGGCGACCAGGAGACCGGTGCGCGCGAGTTGCGAAGGGGGCTCCTGCTCGATCCAGGCCAGGCCCAAGCGGAATTCCTGCTGGCCGGTCTCGCCGATGCCGCCATCGGCGCCCGCCATCTCCGGCGGGCGCTGGCGCTCGCGTCGGACTTTGCCCCGGCCGAGTACAATCTCGGCAGCCGATTGCTCGAGCTCGGCAGCGGCGAGGCTGCCGGCCTGCGGTTCCGACGCGCCGTGACGCTCGACCCGGCCTTGGTGCAGGCGTTCAACAATCTGGGAGAGAGTGCCAAGGCGGGGGGGCGCCTGGCTGAGGCGATCGCTCTGTACCGGCGTGCCGTCGCTCTCGCACCGATGGAGGGCGATTTCTGGCTCAACCTCGGCAGCGGCCTGCAGCTCGATCAGCGGCTGGATGGGGCGCGCGCGGCCTACCGGCGCACCCTCGCATTGCGTCCCCATGCCGCCGAAGCGCTGAGCAACGCCGGCACCGTGGCCCAGGAGCAGGGGGAGCTCGACCGCGCCGCTCTGCTGCTGCAGCGTGCCCTTGCCATCCGGCCGACCGATGCCGTCGTTTGGAACAATCTCGGCAACGCGCTGACCGAGATCGGCGCCGTGGTGGCGGCCTACCGCCACGCCATCGCGTTCGATCCGAACTACCGCGAGGCGCACAGCAACCTGCTCTTTGCCCTCAACTACCAGCCGGGCATCGACTGCGAGGCGTTGTTTTTGGAATATCGGCGCTGGGCCGATCGGCACGCGCGTCCCGCCTATGCCCGCATCCGCGGCCACGGCAATTCGCGCGACCCGGAGCGTCCGCTGCGCATCGGCTATCTGTCGGCCGATCTGCGCTCGAACCCGATCGCCTACAATCTCATTGGGTTGCTCGAGCGGCGCGATCGGGCCGGTTTTCAGGCCTATTGCTATGCCGAGGTCGCACGACCCGACGCCATGACCGAGCGCTGGCGCCGATCGGCCGACGGCTTCAGGTTCACCGTCGGCCTTGGCGACGAGGCGGTGGCCGATCGCATCCGATCGGATGCGATCGACATTCTGGTTTGCCTCGGCGGCCACACCGCCAACAACCGCGTGCTGATTTGCGCCCACAAACCGGCGCCGGTGCAGATGAGCTATGGCGATCTCAGCACGACCGGGCTCGAGACCATGGACTACTGGCTGACCGATGCCAACGTGCACCCACCGGACACGAAGGAGAGATTCGCCGAACGCCTGCTGCACCTGCCGCTGCTGGTGAGCCATGAGCCGCCGGCTGATTCGCCGGAGGTGGGCGAACTGCCGGCGCTTGCCGCGGGTCGCGTAACCTTCGGCTCTTTCAACAACCTGGCCAAGCTGAACGATGCCGTCCTGGCGCTGTGGTCGGCGGCGCTGAAGGCGGTGCCCAGCTCGCAGCTCATCCTCAAATACGTGAACTGGTTCGAGAATCCTTCAGTGCGGCAGCGCGTGGCAGCCTCCTTCGCCAAGCACGGGCTCGAACGGGAGAAATTGATCTTCGTCGACGAGCGCCTGCCGCGCGGCCGCCATCTCCAGCTTCTGAACCGGGTCGACATTGCCCTTGATCCGTTCCCGTTCAACGGCTGCACCACCAGCTTCGAGGCGCTCTGGATGGGCGTGCCCGTGGTCACGTTGAAGGG